>CANBQX010000055.1 GCA_947371775.1 Comamonadaceae bacterium | reverse complement strand
ATGCAGCGCAGCTCGCCCGGCGCAATGTCCAGCGACAGCTTGTTAATGGCTTTGAAGCCATCAAAGCTGACGCTCACATCCTCCAGGTACAAGATGCGTCCATGCGTCACATCCACTTCCTGCGAATGGCGCACCCGGGCAAAGCCCGCATTCTGCCCACCTGCGGCCGTCTGTCCGCTTGCGGTGGCAGGCCTGCTTGCCTGAAAGCGCTGCGCACCTGCTTCCAAAAGATCAGGGGTCATGCCTTGCCTCCGCGCAGCTTGCGCGCCAAGCCCACCACGCCTTCGGGCAGGTAGAGCGTGACGCCGATAAACAAAGCGCCCAAAAAGTAGAGCCAAAACTCGGGATAAGTCACCGTCAACCAGCTCTTTGCCCCGTTGACCAAAAAGGCGCCCACGATGGGCCCGATCAATGTGGCGCGCCCCCCCACGGCAGCCCACACGGCAATCTCAATCGAGTTGGCGGGGCTCATCTCACTGGGGTTGATGATGCCCACTTGCGGCACATACAAAGCACCGGCCACGCCGCAGACCATGGCCGAGAGCGTCCAGATCGCCAGCTTGTAACCGAGGGGCGAGTAGCCGCTGAACATGACGCGCGACTCTGCGTCCCGAATCGCCTGCAGTACGCGGCCGAACTTGGAGGCCACCAACCAGCGCGCCAGCAGATAGAACGCCAGCAAACAAGCAGCCGTCATCACAAACAAGGCCATGCGCATGCCCGGTGTGGCAATCGGAATGTCCGCTAAGCGCTTGAAGTCGGTAAAGCCGTTGTTGCCGCCAAAGCCGGTTTCGTTGCGAAAGAAAAGCAGCATGGCCGCAAAGGTCAGCGCCTGGGTGATGATGGAGAAGTACACGCCTTTGATGCGTGAGCGAAAGGCAAAAAATCCAAACACCAGCGCCACCAGTCCCGGCACACCCACCACCAAGAACAAGGTGGCGGGCAAGCTTGCGCTCAGGGCCCAATGCCAGGGCAGTTCTTTCCAATCCAGAAACACCATGAAGTCGGGCAAGGCGCTTTTGTAATTGCCGTCCAAGCCGATTTGGCGCATCAGGTACATGCCCATGGCATAGCCGCCCAGCGCAAAAAACAGCCCATGGCCCAGGCTCAGAATGCCGGTGTAGCCCCAAATCAAATCCATAGCCAGGGCACACAGGGCGTAGCACATGATCTTGGCCACCAGGCCGACGGCAAAGTCACTGAGGTGAAAGACGCTGTCTGCGGGCACCAGCAAATTGAGCACCGGCACCCCGCCACACAGCAAAGCCAGCACGGCCAGCCACACGGCCCAGCCTTTGCGGCTGAGCACCGGCGCGGGCGTAGGAAGAATCAGTTCACTCATGTTTCTGCACTCCGGCCCTTCATGGCGAATATGCCTTGCGGACGTTTCTGAATAAAGATGATGATGAACAAGAGCACTGCAATTTTGGCCAGCACGGCGCCCGCCAGACCTTCTAAGAATTTGTTCAGCACACCCAGGCCCAGTGCGGCCACCACCGTGCCCGCCAGCTGGCCCACGCCACCCAGCACGACCACCATAAAGGCGTCCACGATGTAGCTCTGGCCCAAATCCGGCCCCACATTGCCCACCTGGCTGAGCGCGCAGCCCGCCAGCCCCGCAATGCCCGAGCCCAAGGCAAAGGCATAGGTGTCAATGCGCGCAGTGTTCACCCCCATGCAGGATGCAATCGGCCGGTTTTGCGTGACAGCACGTACAAACAGGCCCAGGCGTGTTTTGCCCACCAGCAAGGCCACAGCGGCCAACACGCTCAGCGCAAACACCACGATGATGATGCGGTTGTAGGGCAGCGAGAGGTTGCCCATCACTTGCACGCCGCCGCTCATCCAGCTGGGGTTTTCCACGCCGACGTTTTGCGCACCAAACAGGCTGCGCACACCTTGCATGAGCATCAGGCTAATGCCCCAGGTGGCCAGCAAGGTCTCCAGCGGGCGGCCGTACAGAAAGCGAATCACACTGCGCTCCAGCGCTGCGCCCACGATGGCCGACACCATGAATGCCACGGGCACGCTGGCAAGCAAATACCAGTCAAACGCTGCCGGGAAGTACTTTTGAAAGACAGCTTGCACCACGTAGGTGGCATAGGCACCAATCATCATCAGCTCGCCATGCGCCATGTTGATCACGCCCATCAAGCCGTAGGTAATCGCCAGGCCCAGTGCCACCAGCAGCAAGATCGAACCCAGGCTGATGCCGCTGAAGATGGCACCCAGCCGGTCGCCCCAGGCCAGGCGGGCCTTGACCTCACTCAGGCTTTTGAACAGCGATTGCTTGACCGCAGGGTCGGTCTCGATTTGCAAACGCTCGGCCAACAAGGTTTGGGTCGCTGCCTGGGCGCTCTGACCCAACAGCGCAGCCGCTTCCTGGCGCTTGGCCGGATCTTCACTGGCCAGCAAGGCTGCTGCGCGCAACAAGCCCAAGGCGTCGCGAATATCGGCCTGGGTCTCCTGGGCCAGCGCTTTGTCAATCAAAGGGAGCTGCGCATCACTCACCTGCCCCTGCAGGGCCTTGGCCGCGTCACGGCGCACGCCGGCGTCTGCACTGAGCAGCTTGAGCGCGGCCAGCGCATTGTCGAGTTCACCGCGCATGCGGTTGTTCACCATCGCGTCTTCGGCGCTTTGCAGTGCTTCTGCGGTGACCGCAACCGTCGCACCGCTGGCAGCGTCCACGGCCTGCCCATCGCGCACGACCACGGGCTTGCCGTCCACAATTTTCACCAGCCCATCGGACAAGGCCTGAATAAACACCAAGGTTTGCGCATCCGGACCCAGCACCGCTTCCTGGAGTGCCGCGATGCGCGCGTCACCCTCGCCCACCGCCATTTTTTGGGCTTGTTGCGGGCTCAGCGCGTACGCCGCGCTTGTCAGCCCCAGGCATCCCATGCATAGCCACAGCGTGCGCTGCAGTCCCCATCTGAATTTCATCAACATCCTCAAAAGTAAAAACCGCCGCAGCCTTCGGGGCTCCTGTGCACCCGCAAGACCACGGCGGCGGTTCAGCGCCAAAAAATGGGCTTACTTCTTCACAGGCTCATCAGGCTTCTTGTCGTTGCCTTCGATGAACGGAGACCATGGCTTGGCTTTGACCGGGCCTGGTGTCTTCCACACCACGTTGAACTGGCCATCGGCCTTGATCTCGCCAATGAACACCGACTTGTGCAAGTGGTGGTTCTTCTCGTCCATCTTGGAGGTGATACCGCTGGGCGCTGCAAAGGTCTGGCCGGCCATGGCAGCGATCACCTTGTCCACATCGGTGGACTTGGCTTTTTCAACCGCTTGCTTCCACATATTGATACCGATGTAAGTCGCTTCCATCGGGTCGTTGGTCAAAGGCTTGTCTTTGTGTCCTGCAATACCTTTTGCTTTGGCATAGTCCGACCACTTCTTGATGAAAGCGTCGTTGGTCGGGTTCTTGATGGACATGAAGTAGTTCCACGCCGCCAGATGGCCTACCAAAGGCTTGGTGTCCACGCCACGCAGTTCTTCTTCACCCACCGAGAAAGCCACCACAGGCACGTCTTTGGCTTTCAGGCCTGCATTGCCCAATTCTTTGTAAAAGGGAACGTTGGAGTCACCGTTGATGGTGGACACCACGGCCGTCTTGCCGCCTGCGGCAAACTTCTTGATGTCGGCCACGATGGTCTGGTAATCCGAATGACCAAAGGGTGTGTACTTCTCGTCGATGTCTTTGTCAGCCACACCTTTGCTGTGCAAGTAGGCGCGCAGGATTTTGTTGGTGGTGCGGGGGTAGACATAGTCGGTGCCCAGCAGTACCCAGCGCTTGGCGCCACCACCGTCTTTGCTCATCAGGTAGTCCACCGCAGGGATGGCTTGCTGGTTGGGCGCAGCACCCGTGTAGAACACGTTCTTGGACAGCTCTTCACCCTCGTACTGCACGGGGTAGAACAAGAGGCCGTTCATTTCTTCGACCACAGGCAGCACCGATTTGCGCGACACCGAGGTCCAGCAGCCAAAGATCACGTCGACTTTGTCCTGGCCCAGCAACTGCTTGGTTTTTTCGGCAAACAAAGGCCAGTTAGAGGCAGGGTCCACCACCACCGCTTCAAGTTTCTTGCCCAACAGACCGCCCTTGGCATTGATCTCGTCAATCGCCATCAGCACCGTGTCTTTCAACACGGTTTCAGAAATGGCCATGGTGCCGGACAGGCTGTGCAGAACACCGACCTTGATGGTGTCACCTGCGTGGGCGGGCAGAGCCGACAAACCGGCCAAAGCGACGGCAGCGCTAAGTGCCTTGAGCGTAAAACGACGTTGCATGAAAAAATCCTCCAGTGGTTGATACATCTCGTTTCACCTGGCACCACTCACGGGGCTTTGATGAAACTTGGGTTCACTGTAGGCAGGACAAGGCATCCTGAAAATACGCCGACTGGCGTACGGTGTGGCGTAGGCAGTACGGTCTAAACGCCTTCGCTCGCGCCCGCTGCAACCGTGGTGCGCTGGTACATCTCGACGATGTGCTGGCCCGCGGTGATGGGCGCATACCGCGCAGGATGTGCGGCATCCACGCAACCGGGCAGCGCACTCACCACCGCGTGGTAGTCGATGTCGAAGAAATACGCTGCCGAATAGCGGTGGCGCTGGCTGGGTTGCGGCAACACCCGGTGCAGCGCCGAGCGCCAGCGGTCGTTGCTCCAGCGCGCCATCAAGTCACCCATATTCACCACAAAGCTGTCGGGCACAAAGGGCACATCGATCCACTGCCCCTCATACTGCACTTGCAGGCCGCCTACAGCATCTTGCGCCAGCAGCGTCACGCTGCCCCAATCGGTGTGCGCGCCCGAGCCCACCTGGCCCGCGAGCAGGCCCTGCTCGGTGGGCGGGTAGTGCAGGAGCCGCAAGACCGGCATGGGATCGGTCAGATAGCGTTCAAAAAAATCATCGGGCAGCGCCAGCGACTGCGCCAGCAAGCCCAGCAGCTGGTGCCCCAGGTGCGAGAGCGCGTTGGCATAGGCCTGGGTCGCGGCTTGAAAGCCGGGCACCAGCGCCTCGTCGGGCCATTGGTTGGGCCCCTGGTTGGGCACCTGGGCCCGTACCAGCGGGTCATCAACGCCCCGATCGACCCCCAGGTAAAAACTTTCCTTGAGATCAGCCGGCATGCCCGCGTCCAGGCTCTGCCAACCCACCGGGTCGAAGCCCCGGCGCACGGTGGATCGGTCGATGTGCCACTGCAACTTGGTCTCAAGCGGCAGGTCAAAAAATGCGCTGGACTGCGCGAACAGCGCCTCGCGCAGCGAAGCCGCTACCCCATGGCCTGTGAGGTAGAAAAAGCCGTACTGCCGACCCGCTGCGTCCAGCGCCCGCGCAGCTTGCGAACGGGCGTCGGTGTCACCTTGGAGTGCCGCCGCTATATCGATGATGGGCAGCGATGCCATGGATGCGCTCATGGCCGTCCCCGTTTTTGTTCACGCAACATAAACAGGTAAAGCCCTTCGACCTTGTCGCGCGCCCAGGGCGTTTTGCGCAAAAACTTCAGGCTGGACGACACGCTGGGGTCCACCGCAAAGCAGCGAATGGCAATGCGCTGCGCCAGGCCCTCCCAGCCGTAATGATCAGCCAAGGCGGTGACCATGGCTTCTAGCGTGACGCCATGCAAGGGGTTGCGCGGCTGGACTGGGGGGTTGGTGGCGGGAGACGCGTCGGTGCTCATGGGCCTATTTTGACCCACGATGCCTGGCGGCGCGCTGACGCTAAGGCTGCAACTGCGCGATGCGGGCCGTGGCCTTGCCGGCGGCGGCGGTGCGGGTTTCCACACCGAGTTTGACGAACACCCGCTCCAAATGCTTTTTGACCGTCATGGGGCTGCTGCCCAGGATGTCGGCCACGTCTTTGTTGGTCTTGCCCTTGACCACCCAGTGCAGCACCTCGGCCTCGCGCAGCGTCAGGGTAAAGGCGTCGCGCATGGCCTGGATGACAGCTTGGTCCGAGACCTCGCGCATCACGATCAGCCAGTCGTCGCCCGCTGATTCCTCGGCGTCGGGCTGTGCACCGGATTCGTTGTCGCCGGTTTGCTGGTGCAAGCGCAGCGTCAAGCGCGCGCCATCGCTCTGCGACAAGACCAGAGGCCGGGGCGCGTCGCCGCGCTGCAGACTGCGCAAGCACTCTTGCAGCCAGGCTTGCACTTCAGGGGCGGTGCGGCTGGCATAGGGCGGATGGTGGGGGCAATAGCGCTGCAAGAGCTCGCGTGACAAAGGGGTCTGCCACATCAGCTTGCCATCGTGCGGGCGCACGGTGAGTGTGGCGTAGCCAAATGCGTCCAAGGCGTTGCGCGCCTGGCGTCGTTCGCGCGCACCGGCCAAGTGCATGGCCATGCGGGCCAGCAGTTCTTGGGGCTTGATCGGGTGGGTGACGCAATCTGCGGCGCCCGATTGCAGTGCCTGCACCAGGTGCTCGGGCTGACCTGCCTCGGCCAAAAATATCAGGGGCGCGGTACTGGTGTGGGACAAGGCCTTGAGGCGGCGCGCCAAGTCAAAACCACTGCCGTCCTGCAACTGGGTGTCCAGCAGCACCAAGTCGGGGGGCGCCAACGCAATTTGGGCCAGCGCAGCGGCGGCGCTTTCCAGTGCGATGGCACTGTAGCCAGCGTCCTCGAGCAGCGCCCCAAGTGCGTCGCACTGCACAGCATCCGAGCTGACCACCCACACCGATTCACCTTGGCCGGAGCGGGTGAAAGTGGACGCGCTTGCGGCTGTCGCAAGGTACTCGGTCATGTGCGCACCAATTCAATGCATTGAGATGCTGCAATTGAGTGCGCAGGCAGGCGGCAAGGGTTCATCTAGGGGCTTCTCCGGCAACGAGTACAGTGACCCGGAACCCATTGCAGAATCCATGCCACCGGCCTTTGGCGTATGCTTTTGATTCACGGCATGGCGCTTGCTTGGAATGCACCGTGGCCTTGCCCATCCTTAGAAAAGAGACCGGACCCCTTTATGGAACTCACCCCCCGCGAAAAAGACAAACTGCTGCTCTTTACGGCAGCGCTGCTGGCCGAGCGTCGCAAAGCGCGGGGCCTGCGCCTGAATTACCCTGAGGCCATGGCGCTGATCAGTGCCGCGGTCATGGAAGGCGCACGAGACGGCAAGACGGTTGCCCAACTCATGAGCGAAGGACGCACCATCCTGACCCGCGCCGATGTGATGGACGGCATCGCCGAGATGATTCCAGACATCCAGGTCGAAGCCACCTTCCCCGATGGCACCAAATTGGTGACCGTGCACCAGCCTATTGTTTAAGCCCTCCTTTTCCTTTCAATCCCCAAGGCGAATCACCATGAACCATTCACTGCGCAACGCACTGCTTCTGATTGCAAGCTTGACACTGACCACGATGGCTCGCGCCCATGTGGGCACTGACGGGGCCGAACACCACAGCCTGGGCCTGATCGATGGCTTCCTCCACCCCTTCACGGGACTGGACCACCTGGCGGCCATGATCGCCGTGGGCTTTTGGAGCGCGGTGAGCGCCCGCCGCGTCTGGCTCGCGCCCTTGGCATTTGCCAATATGTTGCTGGTCGGCGCCCTCCTGGGCATGGCAGGCATCGCCCTGCCTGCGGTAGAGCCCCTGGTGGCGGCGACCGTGCTGGCGCTGGGCCTGCTGATTGCCAGCCGGGCGCAGGTAGCCGGCGTGGTGGCGGCCGCCTTGGCAGGAAGTTTTGCGGTATTTCACGGCATCGCGCATGGTGCCGAATTCGCGGGCAGCAGCCCGGTAGACGTGCTGATGGGCATGGTGGCGGGCACGCTGGTCTTGCACGTGGCAGGTTTGGCTGCGGGGCTGGCCCTGCGGGGGCACAGTGTGTGGTGGCCCCGTGTGGCGGGTGCCGCTGTGGCGCTGTGGGGCGGCGCATTGCTCGCCTCCCTGGTCTAAGCGGGCGCTGGCATGACCCCCGGAGAAATCATTACCGACGAAGGCAGCCATGTGCTCAACGCCGAGCGCCGCACCCTGACGGTGTTGGTCAAGAACACAGCCGACCGGCCCGTGCAAGTGGGCTCGCACTACCACTTTGCCGAAACCAATGCTGCGCTGAGTTTTGACCGCGCGCAGGCGCAAGGCATGCGGCTGAATATTGCATCTGGATCCGCAGTGCGCTTCGAGCCGGGGCAGGAGCGCACGGTCGAACTGGTGGACTACGCGGGTGAACGCACGGTTTATGGCTTTCGCGGCCTGACACAAGGAAAACTCTAAATGGCAACCATAGACCGCCGCGCCTATGCGGAAATTTTTGGCCCCACGGTAGGCGACCGGGTGCGCCTGGCCGACACCGGCCTGCTGATTGAGGTCGAAAAAGACCTCACCCTGGGCGCGGGCAGCTACGGCGAAGAGGTCAAGTTTGGCGGTGGCAAAACCATCCGCGACGGCATGGCACAAAGCCAGCGCACGCGCCATGAAGGCGCGGTGGACTGCGTGATGACCAACGCCCTCATCCTGGACCACTGGGGCATCGTGAAAGCCGACATCGGCCTCAAAGAGGGGCGCATCGTGGCCATCGGCAAAGCGGGCAATCCAGATACCCAGCCCGGCGTGGACATCATCATCGGGCCGGGCACCGAGATCATCAGCTGCGAGGGCAACATCGTCACCGCCGGTGGCATTGACTGCCACATCCACTTTATTTGCCCGCAGCAGATCGAAGAGGCGCTGGCCAGTGGCGTGACCACCATGATGGGCGGCGGCACCGGCCCGGCCACCGGCACCTTTGCCACCACCTGCACGCCAGGCGCCTGGAACATCGAGCGCATGCTGCAAGCAGCCGATGCCTTTCCCATGAACCTGGGATTTATGGGCAAGGGCAACGCCAGCCTGCCGGCCGCATTGCATGAGCAAATCAACGCCGGCGTGATCGGTCTCAAGCTGCACGAAGATTGGGGCACCACGCCTGCGGCCATCAGCAACTGCCTGGACGTGGCCGACGCCACCGACACGCAGGTCGCGATTCACTCCGACACGCTCAATGAATCGGGCTTTGTAGAAAACACCATCGCCGCCACCAAAGGCCGCACGCTGTGTGCTTTTCACACCGAGGGTGCAGGCGGCGGCCATGCACCCGACATTTTGAAAGTCGTGGGCCAGGCCAACTTTTTGCCCAGCTCCACCAATCCGACCATGCCCTACACGGTCAACACGCTGGATGAGCATGTGGACATGCTGATGGTCTGCCACCATCTGGACGCAGGCATTGCCGAGGACTTGGCCTTTGCGGAGAGCCGGATTCGCAAAGAAACCATCGCCGCCGAAGACGTGCTGCACGACCTGGGCGCCATCTCGATGATGAGCAGCGACAGTCAGGCCATGGGACGAGTGGGTGAGGTGATTTTGCGCACCTGGCAAACCGCCCACAAGATGAAAGCGCAACGCGGCGCGCTCCCCGAAGACAGCGCACGCAATGACAACTTCCGCGCCAAACGCTATGTGGCCAAGTACACCATCAACCCTGCTATTGCGCACGGCATCAGCCATGAGGTGGGCAGCATTGAAGTCGGCAAGTGGGCCGACCTGGTGGTGTGGAAGCCGGCATTTTTTGGCGTCAAGCCTGCGCTCATTCTCAAGGGTGGCTTCATCGCCATGGCCGCCATGGGCGACCCCAACGCTTCCATCCCCACGCCGCAGCCGGTGCACTACCGCCCCATGTTTGGCGCTTTTGGTGGGGCCTTGAGCCGCGGCTCGCTCACCTTTGTGTCCAAGGCAGGACTGGATGCTGGCATCAAAGACCGGTTTGGCCTGGCCAAGCCTTTGAGCGCCGTCAAGAACGTGCGCACTGTGCGCAAACAGCACATGGTGCACAACCACTACCTGCCGACCATGGAAATTGACGCACAAACCTACAGCGTGCGCGCCGATGGCCAGTTGCTAACCTGCGAGCCAGCGGTGAGCCTGCCCATGGCGCAGCGCTATTTTTTGTTTTAAATGCTGCAAGCCTCCAAACTGATAGCGCAGGGCCAAGGCCTGGCAAGCGCGCTGCTCAAGCGTGCCAGCACCGTGGAGCTGGACTGGGACGTGCGGCAAAAAAGCCGCTTTGATGCCACTGACTCCGCAGGCCGCGCGCTGGGCGTTTTTTTGCCGCGCGGCACCGTGGTGCGGGGCGGTGATGTGCTGGTGGCAGAAGACGGCTCGCTGGTGCGGGTGAGCGCAGCACCGCAGAGCGTGCTCAAAATCACCCACTGCCCGCAGCACGGCACGCCCTACGACCTGATTCGCGCGGCCTACCACCTGGGCAACCGCCATGTGCCGATTGAACTCAAGCCCGACCACCTGAAAATTGAGCCCGACCATGTGCTGGCCGACATGCTGCGCGCCATGCACCTGATCGTGCACACGGTGGACGAGGCCTTTGAACCGGAGAACGGCGCATACGCCAGCGGTGGGCATGCGCATGGCGGCCATGGGCACAGCCACGTCGGCAACCACGACCATGGCCACGATCACGACCACCACGGGCATGGGCATCACCACGACCACTGAGGGCACTCCCATGCTGGACGCGAGCCTGATGCAGCTGATGTGGCTGGCCTCACCCGCCCTGCCGATTGGTGGCTTTTCGTATTCCGAAGTACTGGAGGCCGCGGTGGACAGCGGGCATGCCGGCTCCGAGACCCTGGCGGCGGCCTGGCTGCAAGACCAATTGCACCTGAGTTTGGCGCGCAGCGATTTGCCGGTGATTACCCAGGCCATTGCAGCTTGGCGCACCCGCGACCATGAAGCGATTGCGCGTCTGAACGCCTGGGTACTCCAGACCCGTGAAAGCCACGAGTTGCGCGCCCAGGCCGAGCAAATGGGCCGCTCGCTCTTAGAGTGGTTGCGCAACCACACCACTGCGACGCCCGAAGACATCGCGCTGCTGGCGGCCATGGACCCCAGCTATCCGTTGGCGTTTTCGCTGGCAGCTTCCAGCACCGGCGCACCGGTGCGCGCCTGCCTGTTGGCCTACGCCTTTGGCTGGGCCGAGAACATGACGCAGGCCGCCATCAAATCGGTGCCGCTGGGCCAAAGCGCCGGGCAACGCATTTTGTCGGCGCTCACTGCGCACATTCCCGCTGCTGTCGAGCACGCCCTGGCGCTGCCGCCGGGGCAGGAACAAGCTTTTTCGCCCATGCTGGCCATTCTGAGCGCGCAGCATGAAGTTCAGTATTCCCGCCTTTTTAGATCCTGAAAGCTGCCTTATGTCCGCACTGCACCACATCGCCAACCGCACCAAAAAATTGCCGCCGCTGCGCGTGGGCATTGGCGGGCCGGTGGGCTCCGGAAAAACCACGCTGCTGGAAATGCTGTGCAAAGCCATGCGCGACAAGTACGACCTGGTGGCCATTACCAACGACATCTACACCAAAGAAGACCAGCGCTTGCTCACAGTGAGTGGCGCGCTGCCAGCGGAGCGCATCATGGGCGTGGAGACCGGTGGCTGCCCGCACACTGCCATCCGCGAAGACGCGTCCATCAACCTGGAAGCCATTGACCGCATGCTGGTGGA
>CANBQX010000054.1 GCA_947371775.1 Comamonadaceae bacterium | reverse complement strand
GATGCCATGTTGTGCTCCCAAGCAAACAAATGGCAGGAAGGCCGCGCCCGCTGTGAATGGGCACTGTGCTTCCCTGCGCGAGGATTACCTCAATCAGGTTCAAAGGGACTTTCTCAGTCGGCACTAAAGCCAACACCCCTAGCGGATGTCACCGGGTGAGCGGTGATGGGTTTGATTGTAAGTCGCGCAAGCGCAGGGAAGATGGTGTGTTGGACCAACCTTGGCATGGTGAATATGCAAATCAACTTGGGGATGGGCTAGGTGTCACCTCCCAAGTGGCAATGAAGTAAGTCAGAAATGCCGCGTATGCAGAAAAATAGCGTATTCAAAGGGATGGCCCCTTTCGACCCAAAGCCGACGTACGCGGCGCTGTCTTGGGCGGCTGTGATGCAGCGTTAAGAGTCATTCAAAACCTTCGCTGGGCAATTAGTGCAATTCCATTCCAGTCATTTCCAGCCACTGATTTACCGACAGCGAACTGTCTCTGCGAATGAAGGGACGTTGTTGTCTAGAACAGGTCGCGCAGCGCCGGGTACAGCGCGCGGAATCGGGCGTAGCGTGCTAGCAAGATCACGCGCTGCGCATCGTCGGGCTCAAAAGTGTGGCTGGCTGGCAATGGCACACAAACCTGGTGCTCAGTGCCACCATCGGCTAACCATGCCAGGCGTGCCGCGCCCAGAGCCGCTGCCGCGTGCGCTCCTATGGGGCGCTGCAGAGGGCAGTTCAGGCCGCTGGCCAGCATCTGGCCCCAGACGTCGCTGCGCGCGCCACCGCCCACCAGGCTAAGCGCCGGGCCGGGGTCATCGCTTGGCGTAGCGCCTTGGGCCATGGCGGCCTGTCCGTCCATCAGGCCAAAGCACACACCTTCCATCACCGCATAAGCTAGGTCGGCCGCGCCATGTTCGGTGCGCAGGCCAACAAAGCTACCGCTGGCGTGGGGGTTGTTGTGGGGCGTGCGCTCACCACTAAGGTAGGGCAGAAAGATGGGCGCGCGTGCGCGTTGTGCAGGCGCCAAGCCCGCGACCGTCTGCGAGAGCTGCGCCTCGCTGGTGCTGCCGGTGAGCTGGGTCACCCAGCCAAAGGCGCTGGCAGCGCTTAGCATGACCGCCATCTGGTGCCAGCGCTGAGGCAGCGCGTGGGCAAAGGCGTGCACCGCCAGTTCAGGCGCTGCTTGGTAGGACGCACCCACCAAAAACAACACACCAGAGGTTCCCAAAGACACAAAACCCTGCCCCGCGCGCACCGCGCCCACGCCTACGGCGCTGGCCGCGTTGTCGCCCCCGCCCCCGGCCACTTGCACCATATCGGACAAGCCCCAGCGCTGGGACAGTGCGGGCAGCAGCGTGCCGCGGGATTCGCTGCCTTCCAGTAGTCGCGGCATGTGTGAGGGGTCCAGCCCGCAGGCCGCCAACATGGTGGCGCTCCACTGGCGCTGGGCCACGTCAAGCCACAAGGTGCCGGACGCGTCAGACATTTCGCTGACAGCCTGTCCGGTGAGCTGCAGGCCCAGCCAGTCCTTGGGTAGCAGCACCTGGCGAATTTGCGCAAACAGCGCAGGCTCATGCTTACGCAGCCACAAGAGCTTGGGCGCGGTAAAGCCGGGCATGGCCAGGTTGCCGGTGATCTGGCGCGAGCTTGGTACGGCGGCTTCTAGGGCTGCGCATTCGGCGCCCGAGCGACCGTCGTTCCACAAAATGGCCGGGCGCAACACCTCACCTGCGCCACCCAGCACCACCGCGCCATGCATTTGCCCGGACAAACCAATGGCGCGCACCTGACGCCATGCGTCGGGCGCGCTGACGCGCATTTCGGATACAGCCTGCTCAAGGCCTTGCCACCAGGCCTGCGGGCTTTGCTCGCTCCAGGTGGGTTGGGGTTGTTGCACGGTCAGGCCCGCGTCTGCGGTGGCGCGGATGCGGTGTTCGTCGTCGAGCAGCAGCAATTTGATGCCTGAGGTTCCGAGGTCTATTCCGAGGTACATGGGAGTGTGCAAGATCGGTTTATTGGGGCTTGATGCCAAAGCGGCTAGCCACCTGGCGCCGGTATTCGCGCGGCGTCATGCCCTTGATGTCCAGAAAGCGGCGGTTGAAGTTGGCTATGTTGTTGAAGCCCACGTCAAAACCGATGTTGGTGATCGGGCGGTCAGACTCCATCAGCCACTGGCAGGCGCGGTTGATGCGCACATGGTTCACAAAGTCGGTAAAGGTGTTGCCCGTGGCGCGCCTAAAAAAGCGGCTGAAGCGGCTGTCGGTCATGCCCAGTTCTCGGGCAAGGTCGGCAGCAGACACGTCCTCGTTCAAGTTATCGGTGATACGGCTCAGGATGGCATTGATCTGGTCGAGCTGGGCGTCGTTGTCCACGCTTTGCAGTTGGGCGTTGGACAAAAGACGGTAGTCCTTGCACTGAGCCAGCTCACTCAAAAAAGTGCAAAACGCACCAAAGCGCGCCAGGCCCTGGGCGGACTTGACGCTGCGCCAGTGCTGCAGGGCCTGGGGGTAGATGTCAAAAAACTCGATGCCATGCTTTGCTCGCTCCAAGAGCGGCAGCACCGCCCGCATTTCGGGAATGTGGCGGCTGGCTTCTTCTATGGGCGTGTGGGGAAACTGGATGACCAGATCGCGCTCCGTCACGCCGCCTTCTGGCAGGTCCATGGTCACCCAGTTGTGCGGCAGGCGCGGGCCCGTCAGCACCAAGTGCCCAGGCTGAAATTGGCCAATCCAGTCGCCCACAAAGGCCTTACCCGAGGTGGCAGTAATCAGGTGCAGCTCGTACTCGTCGTGGTAGTGCCAGCGCGCCAGCGGCGTCGGAAAACCGTGCGCCAGGCAACGGATGATGCCTACGTCATTGGGCGACTCATAGCCCAGCGCAGGCGAGCGGATGTGGTCGTGCTCCAGCTCGGGCTTGAGCTGGCGCGGAGTGGCTGCTTTTGCGGAGCGCATAAAACCCTTTGCAGGACTCAGGACATGACGTTGCCGCCGTCCACGTTCAGGGTTTGCGCGGTGATGTACGACGCGGCGTCACTCGCCAAAAACACGGCAGCTCCGCAAATGTCGGTCGGGTCACCCATGTAGCCCAGGGGCACGGCCTCACCCACGCGTTTTTTCTTTTCGCCCAGTGGCAGGTTTTCGTACTTGGCAAACAGGGCGTCCACGTTTTTCCACATGGGCGTGGCAATCACGCCGGGCGCGATGCCGTTGACGCGGATTTTGTGCGGCGCCATGGCCAGCGCGGCGCTCTGGGTGTAGCTTATGACAGCCGCCTTGCTTGCGCAGTAATGCGACACCAGGGCCTCGCCCCGGCGCCCGGCCTGGCTGGCCATATTGACCACCGCGCCCCCCTGCACGCCCTGCACTACCATGTGGGCCAGCACTTTTTGCATGACAAAGAAAGCGCCCTTCACGTTGACGGCAAAAATCTTGTCGTACATGGCCTCGTCGCTCTCTAACAGCGGCGCCATGTCAAAAATAGCGGCGTTGTTGAACAGCGTGCTGATGCTGCCAAAGCGCGCACTGGCCGATGCAATCAGCGCGTCAATCTGGGCGCTGCGGGTCACATCAGTGGGGATGTAGTTCAAGGTATCCGGATGGCTGGCCATCAGCGCCGCCAACTCGTGCGTGGGCTGGGCGCCAATATCGGCCACAGTACAGCGGGCACCAGCCTGCAAATAGGCGGTGGCGACGGCCAAACCAATACCACCGGCGGCACCGGTCAAAAGGGCGTGTTTGCCTTGGAGTGTTTGCGTCATTCGGATTTCCTTTGGATAAATAACTGTACTTGGGCAAAGGCCGTGCGCACCGCGCTGACCAGTCGGGCATCACCGGCGAGTTCGCCCCAGAGGGTGGCGTCGGCACAAAAGGCCGCTACCGGGTCGGGAGCCTCACAGATGGCGTGGGCTGCTACCGGGTCCATGGCCTGGTCTTGGTAGGTATAGCTAATTTGCCCGGCATGCCAGCGCTGCAAATAGGCCAGAAACAAGGCTGGCAACACCGCTACGCTGGAAATTGAGGCACCAGCAGCCAAGCGCTCGCGCACCGTGGGCGCGATAAAGCCCGGAATCTTGCTGAATCCGTCCATGGCCACGCGCTGGTTGGTATCCGCAATGGCGGGGTTGCCGAAGCGGTCGAGCACCACGTCGCGGTAATGGGCCAGATTGATCGGGCTGGGGTGGGTGGGCGTATCAAGCACCGGAATGGTGTCGTGGGTGACGTAGTCAAACGCCATCTGGCGGATGGCCGCGTCGTGCGTGCCCTCGTGGATGAACTGGTAGCCCACCAAGGTACCCGCCCAGGCGATGCAACTGTGGGTGGCGTTGAGCAGGCGAATCTTGGCCTCCTCATAGGCCTGGACCGATTGCACCATTTCCACACCCACGCGCTCCCATTGCGGGCGCCCGGCGATAAAGTTGTCTTCAATCACCCACTGGATAAAGCTCTCGCCCATCAGCGCAGCAGCGTCGGCTTGGCCAGTGGCGGCTAGCACGCGCTCGGCAACGGCTGGCGTGGGGCGCGGGGTAATGCGGTCCACCATGGCGTTGGGGCTGCTGGTGTGCGCTTGCACCCAGGCTAGCAATTCGGTTTCTCCCAGCAGCGTCAAAAATTGGAGCAGACCGCTGCGTGCGCGCTCGCCGTTGTGGCGCAGGTTGTCACAGTTGAGCAGCGTCACCGGACCAGCGTCTGCGGCGCGGCGAACACGCAAGATGGCGGTCAGCGCGCCGTAAATAGTGCTGCCTGCCGGGTGGGTGTGCCCCGCCTTGGCCGCAGCCAGATCTGCTTGCAGGTCGGGAAATTGCAAATCCAGCCGGTTGTTGGCGTCCAGATAGTAGCCAGCCTCGGTGACGGTAAAGCTGATGATGCGCGTGGCCGGATCAGCGCCCAGGTGGACTAGGCCGGTGAGCTGCGGGTCATCGGCAACCACTTGCTCAATAGACGTGATGCGGGTGTAGCTGCGCTCGCCCTGGGGCGTGACGGTCTCCAGCGTATAGGCGCCGCCTTGAGCGATCAGCGCCTGGATGACTTGGGGCGCGTCGGGGCGGATATTGCCCCCGGCCAGCGTCCACGAATGGTCGCCCACTGCTTGCAACTGGTGGATATAAAGCGCCTCGTGGGCGCGGTGAAAAGAGCCCAGACCCAGATGCAGGATGCGCTGGGGTGCGGCGATGGTGTCAGATGGCATAAGGCGTGCGGTGCAGATTGAAAACTAAAAAATGGGCTGGCGTTCTAGGCCGCGCGTTGTCGGTCGGCGGGCGTGGCGCCAGCGCGGCTGATGCGGCCTTTGGCGTCAAAAAGATGGGCGGCGTCCACGTCAATGTGCACTCCTACGTGGCCGCCCACCTTGAGCGCGCTGCGCTGAGTCTGGCGCACGGTCAAGGCTACGCCCTGGCGGGTGGTAACGTAAATCAGTGTCTCTGCACCCAGCGCTTCCACCAGGTCCACTGTGGCTTGCAACGGGCCGCTGCCCGCCTCACGCAGGCTGATGTGTTCGGGGCGCAGACCGACAAAGCCATCCGGCGTAAAGGCCAAGCCAAACAGCGCGTCGAGCCCCGGCAAATCGGCGCACTTGACCACGTTCATTTGCGGCGTGCCAATGAACTGGGCCACAAATTGGTTGGCCGGGCGGTCATAGAGTTCTAGTGGCGTGCCGACCTGCTCAATTTTTCCGTCGCGCAGCACCACCACGCGGTCGGCCAGGGTCATGGCTTCAACCTGGTCATGGGTGACATAAATCGTAGTTGCACCCAAATCACGGTGCAACTTTGCGATCTCGATCCGGGTCTGGCCGCGCAGCGCTGCGTCGAGGTTGGACAGGGGCTCGTCAAACAGAAACACCTTGGGTGCGCGCACAATCGCGCGCCCAATGGCCACCCGTTGGCGCTGGCCGCCCGAGAGTTCTTTAGGGGTGCGCTGCAGGTAATCGGTCAGGTTCAGGATATGGGCGGCATGCTCGACTTTTTCCTTGATTACTGCGGCGTCCACGTGGGCCAGTTTCAGGGCAAAGCTCATGTTCTCGAACACGGTCATGTGCGGATACAGGGCGTAGCTCTGGAACACCATGGCCAAGTCACGCCGACTGGCTGGTAGGTCGGTAATGTCGCGCGCCTCCAGCGTGAGGCTGCCCTCGTCAATGTGCTCCAGTCCGGCAATCAGGCGCAGCAGCGTGGATTTGCCACAGCCAGAAGGTCCGACGAAGACGATGAATTCGCCTTGCTGGATGTCCAGGTCAATGCCTTTGATGACCTGGAGGTCGCCAAAGAATTTCTCGATGTTTTTGAGTTGAAGGTAAGCCATACAAACCGGTCTTGAAAATAGGGAAGGAGTACGGAGCGCTTATTTGACGGCGCCAAAGGTGAGGCCCTGCACGAGCTGCTTTTGGCTGAACCAGCCAAACACCACGATGGGCGCAATCGCCATCAGCGAGGCCGCCGACAACTTGGCCCAGAACAGGCCTTCGGGGCTGGAATAGCTGGCAATCAGCGTAGCGAGGGTGCCCGCCTTGGCCGAACTCAGGTTCAGGCTCCAGAACGCCTCGTTCCACGAGAGCACCAGACACAGCAGCCCAGTGGACGCCATGCCTCCCACCGCCAGCGGCAGCAGCACGCGGTAGAACTCTTGCCACAGCGTGGCGCCGTCCATGCGCGCAGCCTCCAGAATTTCGCTAGGAATTTCCTTGAACTGCGAATACAGCATCCAGACCATGATGGGCAGGTTGGACAGCGTGAAGATGATGATCAACCCGAGCTGCGTGTCGAGCAACTCAGCGCGCTGCGCCAGCACGTAAATGGGCACCAGTGCGCCCACTGCCGGCATCATCTTGGTGGAGAGCATCCACATCAAAATGTCTTTGGTGTGCTTTCCCTTGAAAAACGCCATCGAATAGGCAGCAGGCGCAGCCAGCGCCAAACCGAACACAGTGGACAGCACGCTGGTGACCACCGAATTTTTGGCATACAACAGGTAGTCGCTGCGCTCTTGTACCTCGGTAAAGTTGTCCAGCGTCGGGGTGAACCACCACAGCGGCGGCACCGATATGGCTTGCAACTCGGTTTTAAAGGCCGTCAACACCAGCCAGCCCAGCGGGAAAAACAGCACTAGCGTGGTGAGCCAAGCCACGCAGGTGCGAAGCAGCAAGGAATAGGAAAAGGGTATGGGGCGTGCCATGGTGCTTATTTGTCCAGATTTTTGCCAACCATGCGAATCAGGAAGGCGGCGGCAATATTGGCCAGCAGCACCGCAAACAGCGCCCCCGCTGAAGCCACGCCGGCATCGAAATTGAGCAATGCTTGCTTGAAAATCAGAAAAGCCACGTTGGTGCTGGCGTCACCCGGACCGCCGCCGGTGGTGGTAAATATCTCGGCAAACACGCTGAGCAAAAAGATCAGCTCAATCATCACCACCACCGCCACCGAGCGGCCCAGGTGTGGCAGGTACAAGTAGCGGAGTTGCTGCAAATAGGTGGCGCCGTCCATGCGCGCGGCCTCGATCTGTTCGCGGTTCATGCTTTGCAGGGCCGTCATGAAAATCAGGGTGGCAAAGGGCAGCCACTGCCAAGCCACCATGATGATGACCGAGAGCAGCGGAAAATTGGTGAGCCAGTCCACCGGCTCGGCACCAAAAAACATCCAGACCTGGGCCAGCACGCCGTAGATGGGGTTCATCATCATGTGCTTCCAAAGCAGTGCATTGACCGTGGGCATCACAAAAAAGGGCGAAATCAGCAGCAGGCGCACCACACCCCGGCCAGGAAAGGGCGAGTCAATCAGCAACGCAATCACAATGCCTAGCAGCACGGTAATGACAATCACGCTGCCCAAGAGCAACAAGGTGTTGACCACCGCCACAATGAAGGAGGGGTCGGTCAAAAAGTATTCGAAGTTCTCCAGACCCGCAAAGCCAGTCTCTTCTGGCTGCATCAGGTTGTAGCGAATGAGCGAAAAATAGATCGTCATCACCAGTGGAACAATCATCCACATCAGCAAGGTGAGAACAGCGGGCGCTAGAAGCAACCGGGGAAGCAGGCGTTTCATGGGCAGCTTAAAAAGTGGACTTCTAGGTAACGCAGGGTGGGAGCCGCGACGGCACCAAATCAGGTCTTTGCAAAGTGAGGGCCGGCCCAAAGGGGCCGGTCAAGCGGCGGCTGCACCCCAAAGCACTCATTGCTCCGGGGCGCAGCACCTCGCCAATTACTTGTAGTACTTGGCTTTCTTCATTTCGCGGTCAGCAGCAACTTGCGAAGCCTTCAGAGCTTCGTCCACCGTCACTTTGCCCGCCAGCGCAGCGCTCATCTGCTGGCCCACTGCGATACCAATGGCCTGGAACTCAGGAATGGCTGCGAACTGCACGCCCACGTACGGCGACTTGGGCAAGGTGCTGTCGTTGGGGTTGGCCGAGTCGATAGCAGCTTTTTCAGCAGCAGCAAACACGGCAGCTTTCTGGAACTCAGGATTGGCATAGGTCGATTTGCGGGTACCGGTAGGAACGCGTGCCCAACCGTTGGTCTTGGCCACCAGGTTGATGTAGTCCTTAGACGTTGCCCAGCTCACAAACTTCTGCGCTGCGTCGGCATTTTTGGTGCCTGCAGGAATAGCCAGCGCCCAGGCCCAGAGCCAGTTGGCGCCCTTTTGCGTCACGCTGTAGGGGCCTTGGGCAAACGCCACCTTGTCAGCGACTTTGGACTGCTTGGGGTCGGTGATGAAGGACGCCGCAATCGTGGCGTCAATCCACATGCCGCACTTGCCTTCGTTGTACAGGGCCAAGATTTCGTTAAAGCTGTTGGCCGACGAGCCGGGAGGGCCGTACTTGGTCAGCATGTCCACGTAAAAAGTGACCGCATCTTTCCATGGCTTGGATTCGAGCTGAGGCTTCCAGGACATGTCAAACCACTGGCCGCCAAAGCTGTTGACCATGGTCGATAGGAAAGCCATGTTGTCACCCCAGCCGGGCTTGCCGCGCAGGCAAATGCCGTAAACGCCGTTTTTCGGGTCGTGCATTTTGGCCGCCGCATCACGCACTTGCTCCCAGGTGGGACGCTCGGCAAAGGTCACGCCAGCCTTGTCAGCCAAGTCCTTGCGGTACATCAGCATCGAGCTTTCGCCATAGAAGGGAGCAGCAAACATTTTTCCGTCCACGCTCAGGCCATTGCGCATGGCGGGCAAGATATCGTCGGCGTCGTAGGCCGCATCACCTTTGAGCTCTTTGAGCCAGCCTTTTTTGCCCCAGATGGGGGTCTCGTACATGCCGATGGTCATCACGTCAAACTGGCCGCCCTTGGTGGCGATGTCGGTCGTCACGCGCTGGCGCAGCACGCCTTCTTCCAGTGTCACCCACTTCAGTTTGATATCGGGGTTGGCTTGTTCGAAGTTTTTGCCCAACTTGGCCATCTCAATCATGTGGCCGTTGTTGACGGTAGCGATCACCAGCTCGGTGGCCGCATGGGAAAAGCCGGTGAGCGATGCAGCCAAGGCGGCGGCGGCAACGATACGGGTTTTGAATTTCATGGATTTGTCTCCTAAATGGAATTGGTGTTGATTGCCCTGTTCAATGCTTGGATGCAACCCTGCACTGACCGGGCAAAGATACCGAAACCCTGATGCGGCATTGGTACTCTGGCTGCACTATTTGGTATTTTCATGCATCGACAACCTAGTATTTACACCTAGATGCGCCATATTCGTACTACTTTTTGGAGGAGACGCTCGTGTTGTGATGTGCCGAGTGGCGCTGGCCTACAGCCGCTTTCAGCCTGTCGCAGTCTCAAAGCAAGGCTCGGCCAATGCCTGCTTTTGGACCAAAGCGGACTTTGCAGAGCAGAGCCGATGTAGGGAGAGTTTCACAAAACTTAATGGGAAATGCCTCGTAGTTCCCTATGCGGCGGCAAGCCCACCCCTGAATTGATTTGCGTTGCGACTCAGGCGATATTTTAATGACCAACCACCACGAAAGCCTAAAAGCACGCTATAAAATTGCGCAATAAGGTCAAGACCTGCAAACTTCGCAATCCCCTGCCGCATGGAATTGCTTACGATGGGCATTGATTCCGCTATTTCGATCCAAAGGCTTCCATGCTCTCGCAACCCGCTACCAAATACCAGGCTTTCCCCGCAATCCATTTGCCCGACCGCCAGTGGCCCAACCGCACCATCACCGCGCCCCCCATTTGGATGAGCACCGACCTGCGCGACGGCAACCAGAGCCTGTTTGAGCCCATGAACCTGGAGCGCAAGATGCGCATGTTCCGCACCGCCTGCGCCGTGGGGTTCAAGGAGATCGAGGTGGGCTTTCCCAGCGCCTCGCAAACCGACTTTGACTTTGTGCGCGCCCTGGTGGACGAAGGCCATGTGCCGCCGGACGTGACCATTGAGGTGCTCACCCAAGCGCGTGAGCACCTGATTCGCCGCACCTTTGAGTCGGTGGTGGGCGCACGGCGCGTCATCATGCATGTCTACAACGCCACTGCGCCGCTGTTTCGCGACGTGGTGTTCAACATGAGCAAGGCCGAGGTGGTGCAGCTGGCGGTGGAGTCGGTCACCTTGATCAAGAGCCTCGCGGCCGAGCACCCCGAGACCGAGTGGGTCTTGCAGTACAGCCCCGAGCTGTTCACCAGCACCGAGCTGGAATTTGCCAAAGAGGTGTGCGACGCCGTGACCGCCGTGTGGGGCGCCACGCCCGACAACAAAGTTATCTTGAACCTGCCCGCCACGGTGGAAGTGGCCACGCCCAATATCTACGCCGACCAGGTGGAGTGGATGCACCGCAACCTGGCGCGGCGCGACAGCATTATTTTGAGCCTGCACCCGCACAACGACCGAGGCACCGCCGTGGCCGCCGCTGAGCTGGGCGTCATGGCCGGTGCCGACCGCGTGGAAGGTTGCCTGTTTGGCAATGGCGAGCGCACCGGCAATGTGGACATCGTCACCTTGGCGCTCAACCTCTACACCCAAGGCGTGAACCCAGGCCTGGACTTCTCGGATATCAATGCCGTGGCCCGCACCGTAGAGCATTGCAACCAGTTGCCCATCCACCCGCGCCACCCCTATGTGGGCGATTTGGTGTTTACCGCCTTCAGCGGCTCGCACCAGGACGCCATCAAAAAAGGCTTTTCTGCGCTCGACAAAAACGGCCTGTGGAATGTGCCCTACCTGCCCATCGACCCGGCCGATTTGGGCCGCACCTACGACTCCATCATTCGCGTCAACAGCCAGTCGGGCAAAGGCGGCGTGGCGTATTTGATGGAGGCCGAGTTTGGCGTGGTCATGCCCCGGCGCTTGCAGGTGGAGTTTTCAGGCGAGGTGCAAAGCTACACCGACACGCACGGTGGCGAGATGAGCGCGCAAGCTATTTGGGACCTGTTTGCCGCCACCTACCTGCACACCGCCACGCCGCTGCGCTATGTGGGCTACCAGCTGACGGACCACCCGCACGACGCGACCGGCCAAGGCATCCGCTTGATCGTGGAAGTGGCCGGCGCTACCCACACGCTGCAGGGCTACGGCAACGGCCCCATCGACGCGGCAGTGCACGCCCTGCAAACCCTGGG
>CANBQX010000053.1 GCA_947371775.1 Comamonadaceae bacterium | reverse complement strand
GTGCTGAACTTTTTGCCGCCGGAGTCGCGCGCAGAAATCATGCAACGTGTGGCCAGCCTGGAGACGGTGCAGCCCTCGGCCATGGTGGAGCTCGAAGCCATCATGAAGAAGCAGTTCTCGACCAACTCGACGTCCAAATCGTCCAGCCTGGGGGGCATCAAAGCCGCTGCCAATATTTTGAACTTGACCAAGACGGCGCTCGAAGCCTCGGTCATGGGGGGCCTCAAGACGCTGGACCCGGACCTGATGCAAAAAATTCAGGACAACATGTTCACCTTCGAAAACCTTACTGGCGTGGACAACAAGGGCATTCAGGTCATCATGCGCAATGTCGAGCCCGACCTGATGATGAAGGCCCTCAAAGGGGCCAGCGACGAGGTCAAAGACAAATTCCTGGGCAATATGTCTGAGCGTGCCCGTGGCATGTTCAAAGACGACATGGAAGCCATGGGCCCCATGCGTTTGTCCGACGTGGAAGAGGCGCAAAAAATCATCATGCGTGCCGCACGCAAACTGGCCGATGCTGGCGACCTGGTGCTAGGCGGCGGCGCGGACTATGTCTAACAGCACGGCAGCGGGCCCCCACGGGGACACCCGCAAGCCCGAAGTGCGCCCGGCGCGCGTCTGGCAACCTACCGACCTCAAGCACCCGATTGCGCCCGAGGACGGCTTTGTCGCCAAACCTTGGCGCAGCGAGCGCGAGCCGGTCTTTGGCCTGACGGACTTTGACACCCCCACGGCCGATTTGCTGCCAGCGCCAGCGCTACCCGCCCCAAGTGACGAAGCGTCGCAGACGCCTGAAGTCGTAATCGCCGCCCCGGCCGTGGTGGTGGAGACGCCGGTGGCGACCGCCGAGGCCCTGGCCAAAGCACGCGAAGAAGGCCGGGCCGAAGGCGCTGCGCAAGCGCGCGCGGAGCTGCAAGCCGAGATGGAAAACAAGTTGCGCATTGCGCTGGGCGACGACCATGCGCTGGTCAATGCCCTGGCGGACGCGCTTGCCCTGCTGCAACAAAGCCCGCAAACATTTTTTGAACCGCTCAAGCGCCTGGCGCTGCACCTGGCCGAACAGCTGGTGCTGGCCGAGCTGGCCTTGGACGGCGGCGCCATTGAGCGCTTGGTGCAACGCTGCGTGGACGAACTGGCCGAACACGACGAATCATTGGTGGTGGTGGAACTGCACTCCAGCGACCTGGCGATGCTGCAAGAGCTGCGTGCGCGCTCGGGTCTGAATGAGGGCTCTGCCTTGCGCTTGCAGGCCAACGACAAACTGCTGCCCGGCAGCGTGCGTGCCAGCGCCAACGATGCGCTGGTCGAAGATTTGATCGGCGAGCGTCTGGCCGCGCTGGCCCGTGGCCTGGCGGTGAACGAGCCCCGCTGGCGCGCCAAAACGGCCTTCAGCGCCGAGCGCATGGCCAGCGACCGCATTCCCAGCACCGGTGTTGAAGACGCACGGCCCCGCATGGCCAGCGCCGCACCTGCGGTCAGCCCGGTCGTGGATGCGGGCTACGACACGGTGTCAGCCATTGATGACATTTTGAACGAGGCCGATGGCCATGTTTGACCTCGACGCGCAAGTCGATGAGGCCTTGGCGCAATTGCGCAGCCCCCGTCCTGCGCGCAGCGGCACGCTGGTGCGGTTGGTGGGATTGCGCTTGGAAGCGCGCGGCATCATGGCACCGGTGGGTGCTTGCTGCGAAGTGGTCGGCCAGGACGGCCACCGCATTGAGGCCGAGGTGGTGGGCTTTGCCGACAAAACGATTTACCTCATGCCGTTTTCGGAACCCGTGGGCATTGGCCCCGGCGCCTCGGTGCGGGTGCTGAGCGAGAGCGGCCACGCCCTGCTCGGCGAAGAACTGTTGGGCCGGGTGATTGACGCCCAGGGCGAACCGCTGGACGGCAAGCCCAAACCCGCCTGCACCACCAAACTCGGCCTGCTTGGCCTGCCGCTGAACCCGATGGAGCGAGGCCCGATCAACCGGGTGTTGGATGTGGGAGTGAAAGCCATCAACGGTTTGCTGACGCTGGGGCGTGGGCAGCGCGTGGGCTTGGTTGCTGGGTCTGGCGTGGGCAAAAGCGTGCTGCTGGGCATGCTGACCCGATTTACCAAAGCCGACGTGGTCGTGATTGGCCTGATCGGTGAACGCGGCCGCGAAGTGCAGGCATTTATTACCGAAACCCTGGGCCCCGAAGGCCTGGCCAAAGCGGTGGTGATTGCCGCCCCCGCCAATGTGTCGCCGGTGCTGCGCCTCAAGGCTGCGCACCTGACCCATGTGGTGGCAGAGTATTTTCGCGACCAGGGCAAAGACGTGCTGATGCTGGTGGACAGTCTGACCCGCGTGGCCCATGCGCAACGCGAAGTGGGCCTTGCCATTGGCGAGCCGCCCACCTCCAAGGGCTACCCGCCGTCAGTGTTTGCGCTGCTGCCCAACCTGATTGAGCGTGCCGGTGTGGGCCGCCATGGCTATGGCTCGATCACCGCGATTTACACCGTGCTGGCCGAAGGCGACGATGGCAACGACCCGATTGTGGACATTGCCCGTGCTTCGCTCGACGGCCAGGTGATGCTCTCGCGCAAACTGGCCGATGCCGCGCATTACCCGGCGATTGACCTGACAGGCTCTATTTCGCGTGTGATGCAAAACCTGCTTTCGCCCACGGATTTGAAGCTGGCCAATCGCTTTAGGCGCCTGTGGTCGCTCTACCAACAAAACGTCGACTTGATTCAAGTGGGTGCCTACCAGCCGGGCTCCAACCCCGAGATTGACCAGGCGATTGCCCTGCGCGAGACCATGGAAAACTTCTTGCGCCAAGACATGTACACCGGTGAAGACGAAAGCAACTGCCGCACCGACTTGCGTGTGCTGATGGAGCTATGAGGCCATGAAAGTCCGCGCCTGCTGGTCTGCCCTGGAAGGACGGGCCGAACAAAAAATCACCAAGCTGCGCGCTGATACCGCGCAAGCGCAAAACCTGCTCGAGTCCCTGCTTGCCAGCCAGCAGCGCCTGGAGCATCTGTATGAAGAGTACCGCGCCAAAACCGCGGCGGCTGACACGTCCAAGGGCATGTCCGACGCCATGAACCAGCGCCAGTTCATGTCGCAGTTACTTACCTTGCGCGAGCGGGTGGAGCGCGACATCAACACCTCCAAACTGCATTTGCAAACGCTGGCCCACCAGATGGTGCAGGCCGAAGCCGAGCGCCTGAAAATGAAAACGCTGACCGAGAACGACAAACTGGCCGTGCAGAAGTACACCAACAAGCGCGAGCAAAAAAGCATGGACGAGCTCGGTATGCTGCAATTCAACCAGGCGCGCGCCGCATGAACCCCTCCGGCGGCCTGTTCTGGCATTGGCATGCGTGGCGTCACCAGGCGCAATGGGCCGACACCTGCGATGACATCGCGCTGTGGCTGCGGGAAATGCCTGCGTCACCCTCATCACCGGCAGCATCTTCCAAGTCGGACGAACTTCTTATTTTGGGCGCTAGCGCAGGCTGGATGATGTCCAGCGACTGGCTGCAGGGCTTTGCCCGCGTCACGACCTTTGATGTGGACCGCTGGGCCGCCCCGCTGTTTCGGCTGCGCCATGGCGCAGCCCTGCGCGCATCCGGCACCACACTGCATTGCCACACCGCAGACGCCTTAACGCAACTCGACACGGTGCTGCAAGCGCACCCGCGTGCACTGGTGCTCCTGGACAATGTGCTGGGGCAATTGCGCTTTCACACCCCCTCGGTGGACGAGGCCAGCGCGCGCATTGCCCGCATTGCCAAACACTTGCACGGCAGGCGCTGGGGCAGCGTGCACGACGCCTTCTCGGGCCGCACCTTGCGAAAACCTGGCGCGGGCTTGCCCGCCATGCAACGCAGCCTGCAGCCCGCTCGCATGCCCGAAGGCAGAGCGCCGGCCCGTGCCGTGGCGCTCGGGCGTTTCAGCCGCCAACTGCAGGCGCAGGGCGATTGGCTGGACCATTTAACCGACCAGGTGTTCCCCACAGGAACGCCGGTGCACCACATGGCCTGGGCGTACCGTCCAGGCTACTGTCATTGGCTACAAGCCGGATGGGTAGCCGCATGAAACAGTTTTTTCAACTTCAATTGATGCGGCGCGCGCTGGGCTGCATGACAGCCTGTGGCTTGGCAGCGGCCATGCTGATGTCTTGTGGCGGCCAGAGCAGTGGCTCAGCACCGGACAATGGGCCGGGGCAAAACGGCGGTGGTGGTGGCGGAGCACCGAGCTTGGCGATGGCAGGGGCCTACCAAGGCACGGCAGCGGGAAGTTCGAGTGAGTTTGTGAGCTTCGTAACGCCAGATCTGCATTGGTACTTGTTGTATGCGCTGCAGGTGGGCGACCCCCATGTGTACCCTATCATTTACACTGGGATCGTCCAGACGCCTGTCTCCACGGCGGCTGCCATCACCACGGTCAAGTCTTTCCAGTCCCCAGGCACTCTACGCTCGGGCAGCGCAACCGTCACTGGAAGCTCTGGGTCTGCGCATAACGTGACTACGTTAGGAGACCTTTCCATCCAAACACTGGGTACGAATCCGGTGTTCACCGCCGCGGCCATGGCAACCACCGGAGACGCGCGAGGTACCTGGGTTGGAACGTGGGCTGACGGCTTGGGCTCAATTTCCATCAACACTTCATTAAGCATAGGTGGTACGGCGAATACTCCAGCCCCTGCGTCCACCAGTTTTGGATATTGCAGTTCGATTTCACTGACACTCATTCCCGCAGGCAACGCGGGAACCGGGCCCTACTTTGCGGCGACCGCAGTGATTCCACCGACGAACAACTGCTCACGCAGCAACACAACGCTCACGGGCATCGCCTTCATCCACGCACCTTCGGTAGGTGTCAAACGCTTAGAGATAATCCTCACCGACTCGACCGGCAGCGGCATTTCCTTTCGGGGCGACCAATGAGCGCTCAATGTTTTGCTTTTGCTGCCGATACCCACCCGTGGCTCCATGCCTTTCCCCTTGATTGCGTTAACTGAGAAGCACCATGAAAAGAACCATCTTTGAAGTCATCCTTGCCCTGGCCCTGATCGGCGCGGGCGCCTTTGGCTGGACCAACTTAAAGGGCAACCAAAAAGCCACCGCCCAGCTGACCGAGCTCCAAGCCGCGTCTGACGAAGCGACCAAAGCCGTGGGCGAAAAAGAAGCGGCGATCAAAGCGGCGGAAGAAGAAATGTCGGCCCTGCGCGAAGAGATGGCGCCCCTGGAGGGCCAGGTACAGCAACTCTCTGCCGTCAAGGCCGCGATGGCTACCGGCGTCACGCTGGCCGATTTGGAAGCCGCTTACAAATCGCAAAAAAATCTGTCCGCAGAGCGCCAAGTGGGCTTGGGCGCACTGCGCATGCTGACCAAAGGGGCGGATGACCCGGTCGCTATTGAGTCGTTCCGCAAGGCGCTCAAAGCCTCTGAGCTGGGTGACCGCAAGAACACGATCTGTGCCGCGCAAATCGGCCTGGCGGCTGCGGGCGAAAAGATTGCGATCCTGCCCGAGTGCCTGCCCAAACCGGCCAAAGCCAAAGAAGACAAAGGCGAAAAATCGGGCGGGGAAGAGAAAGCCGCTGAAAAAGACGCGCACTCCAAAGACGATGGCCATGACCACGGCAAGGGCGATGCAAAAGGCAAGGACGACGGCAAAGGCAAGGCCGAAGAAAAAGGCGGCCATGACAAGAAGGTGGCGCACTGGTCTTATGAGGGCGACATGGGCCCTGAGCGCTGGGGCAAAGAATTCCCCACCTGCGCCAAAGGCAAGGCCCAGTCTCCCCTGGACATCCGCGGTCCCTTTGTGAAGACCCGCACCGTGGTGACCACCGACTACAAAGAAGGTCCGTTGAAGATGCTCAACAACGGCCACACCATCCAGGTCAATGTGCCAGCGGGCAGCAAACTGCGCATTGACGGTATTGCCTACGACCTGCTGCAGTTCCACTTCCACCGCCCCAGCGAAGAAAAAATTGACGGCAAACCCATGGCCATGGTGGTGCACTTTGTGCACAAAAACGCCGAAGGCAAACTGGCGGTCGTGGGTGTTTTGCTCAAAGAAGGCAATGAAAACCCGGGCATCAAAACCTTGTGGGCCAACATGCCCATGGAAGAAGGCCCTGAAGTGGCGCCCGAAGGCGTGAACTTCAACCCTGCCAACTTGCTGCCGCGTGAATTTGACTTCTACAGCTACGAAGGCTCGCTGACGACGCCGCCCTGTACTGAAGGTGTGCGCTTCTTTATTCTGAAAACCACGGTCAACGTGGCCAAAGAGCAAGTGAACGCATTTCCTTTCAAACGCAATGCGCGCCCGGTGCAAGAGCTCAATGGCCGCGAAATCTCGACCAATTGAGTTGATGTAAACCCTGTTCCTGCAACCACACCTGAGGTCTGCCATGCAAAAAAAATCATCCATACCGGCCATCTTGGCAACAGCCTTCGTCACCTTGTTGGTGGCAACGGGTTTGGTGTGGGTGGCGGTGGAGGCGGGATGGCTCAGCTTCGGGCCCACCTTGCACGGCGGTCGTGACGGCGAGCTCGACAGCGCTAACCTGCTGGGCAAGAAGACCAGCAACTTTGTCTGCGAAGTGACGGTCTCGACCCCGCAGGGCGCGCTCAATTCCGAGCCCAAGGTGTACTCGGATGTGATGGTGGCGGGATTGGAGCCCGAAACCAAATCCGGTTGGTACCAAGGCGAGTACACCATCTCAGAATCTCGCAAGGGTGCGCTGCGCATGGAAGGCACCAAGGCGTTTGTCAGCCGCCCTGCGATGTTTGAGCGCTTTGGCCAAATGATCACGCAAGAAGAGTTCACCCTGGACTTGAATGACGGCACCTTTGTGCAAACCCTGACCTTCAAAGACGGCACACGGCGCCATATGCTCAAGGGCATTTGCGCCAAATTTGCCAAGGCACCGTTCAACAAGCCCTAGGCGAGTACAGGCACCTGCAGACGTGCGCCTGCCTACAATGCCGCATGACTTTCATTGAACAACTGGGCGCGGCAGAGCGCGCCAACCACTCTTTGTTGTGCGTGGGCCTGGACCCCGATCCGGCCAAATTTCCGCTGCACTGGCGGAGCGACGCCAGCAAAATTTTTGACTTTTGCGCCGCGATTGCTGAAGCCTGTGCCGACCTGGTGATTGCCTTTAAACCCCAGATCGCCTATTTCGCAGCCCACCGCGCCGAAGACCAGTTGGAGCGCTTAATGGCCCACCTGCGCCAAGTCGCACCCCAGGTTCCGGTGATTCTGGATGCCAAGCGCGGTGACATTGGCAACACGGCCGAGCAGTACGCCATCGAAGCCTTTGAGCGCTATGGCGCCGACGCGGTCACGCTCTCGCCCTTTATGGGCTGGGACTCGGTGCAGCCCTACCTGAAGTACCACGGCAAGGGCGCGTTTTTGTTGTGCCGCACCTCCAACCCCGGTGGCGACGACCTGCAAAACCAGCACTTGCAAGACCTGCCAGGCCAACCCGCGCTGTTTGAACACATCGCATCACTGGCCCAAGGCCCCTGGAACCAAAACGGCCAGCTCGGCCTGGTGGTGGGCGCCACCCGCCCTTCCGAGATTGAACGGGTGCGCGCAGTGGCCCCCACCCTGCCCTTGCTCATTCCCGGCGTCGGTGCCCAGGGTGGCGACGCAGCGGCCACGGTGCGCGCCGGCTGGCGCGGCACGGCGCACAGCACGCAAGCCCCTATCGTGGTCAATTCATCGCGCGCCATCATTTATGCCGACAGTGGCACCGGCTTTGCGGCCGCCGCGCGTGCCGAGGCACTCAAGACGCGCGAACTGCTGCACAGCTGCCGAGTGTTGAACGATTGAAGGGTTGATGCCATGAAGATGTACTACGCGCCCCGCGCGCCCAACCCCCGGCGGGTTCAGATGTTCATGGCCGAAAAAGGCATCAGCGGTATCCCCTTGGTAGCGGTCGATTTGAACCAGGGCGAGCATTACGGTGCAGCGTTCCGGATCAAAAGCCCCTTGGCCAAAGTGCCTGCGCTGGAGCTCGACGACGGCCGCGTGCTGACCGAAACCCGCGCGATTTGCACCTACCTCGAAGGCCTGTACCCCGACACCAACCTCATGGGCGAGGGCTTTGAAGAGCGGGCCTTCATTGAAATGGCCGACCGGCGCGTGGAGTGGACGCTGCTCCTGGGCATTGCCAACGGTGTGCGCCATACCCACCCTGGCCTGGCGCCGCTGGAGTCACCGCAGTTTGCGGACTTTGGCCGCTCGCAAGCCGAGAAGGTCAAGGAAGCGGCCAAGGTGTTTGACCAGCTCATGCAAAGCCAGCCTTGGATGGCGGGGCCACGCTTCACGATTGCCGACATCACCGCTTTTTGTGCTTTGGAATTTGGGCGCGCCTTGCTCAAGTTCAACCTGGCCGATGCGGGACTGCACGCCCTGCAAGCCTGGCGTGACCGCATGGCCGAACGGCCCAGCGCCAAAGTGGTCTAGCACGCCCGCATGTTTGTTGTCTCCAAGTTGCTGGTCTTCATCACCCACCCGCTGGCCTGGGTGGCTGCGCTGATGCTGTGGGCTTTGGTGCTGTTGGGGCGAAGCACCGCCAGTGGCTACGCCATTCCATCGCAGCGACGGGGCCGTCGCGTGCTCTGGCTGGCGCTGGCCTTGCTGCTGATCCAAGGTTGGGAACCCTTGCCCGACGCACTGCTGCGCAGACTGGAAGACCCGTATACCCGCACGCCCAGCGCCCAAGAGCTGCAGGGCTACCACGGTGTGGTGGTGCTCGGCGGGGCATTGGAGCCGTCTCATGTCTGGGAGGGCCGCAGCCAGATCGCCCTCAACGACGGTGCAGAGCGCATGGTGGTGCCGCTCACGCTGATGCGCCAACAGCCGAATCTGAAAATTCTTTTCACCGGCGGTGAAGGTGACTTGCTGGACAAAGGCATGTCCGAAGCCGAGCGGGCCCGCATTTTTTACCAGGTGCTCGGTGTGCCGCCTGAGCGCTTGTTGTTGGAAGACCGCTCACGCACCACCTATGAAAACGCAGTGCTCAGCGCGCAGCTGCCCGGCGTGGACCGCAGCCAGCGCTGGCTCTTGCTGACCTCCGCCTGGCACATGCGCCGCGCCATGGCCACCTTCGAAAAAGCAGGTTGGAATGTCACACCGTATGCCGTGGACTTCGCCACCGGCAGCCAGACGCCGTGGACTGCCTATTCGCTGCTGCAAGGCCCCCGCAAATGGGTGAAGTTCTCGCACGAGGTAGTGGGCCTGCTGGCCTACCAGCTGAGCGGGCGGGCCTGAACACCCGCGGACTTCACACCAGCGGCGCAGCAGGCTTACTGCGATAGGCCAGCACTTTGTCGACCCGCCGTCCGTCCAAATCCACCACTTCAAAGGTCCAGTGCTGGCATTCCACACGCTCACCCAAGCGCGGCAAGCGGCCTGAGACAGACATGAGCAAACCTGCCAGCGTGTTGTAACGGCCCCGGTCTTCGCCCGGCAATTCGTCCATGTCCAAGCGGGCTTTGAGCTCACCCAGTGGCATCACGCCATCAAGCAGCCAACTGCCGTCCTCGCGCTGTGTGGCCCAGGCGTCGGCTTGGGCGCCCACCTGCAGTTCGCCGGTAATCGCTTCCAGCAGGTCGCGCGGTGTAAGCACGCCTTGCACCACACCGTATTCGTCCACCACAAACACCAGGCGCCCCGCCTGCAAGCGGAACTGCTCCAGCATTTCCATGCCGCTCAGGGTCTCAGGCACAAACACAGCGGACGTGATGTGTGCGCTGATGGCATCGGTTCCGCGCTCGCGCAAGTCCAACAACTGCGCCACGCCAATGGTGCCCAGCACATGGTCCAGCGAGCCGCGGCACACGGGGTACCAGGAGTGGGCGCCTTTGCCGCCGCTGGTCGCGACCCGGTTCAGGCTGTGGGCCACCGTGTCCGAGCCATCGAGCCATTGCACATCGGTGCGCGGCGTCATCAGCGAGGTCAGCGGACGCTCGTCGAGGCGAAACACGTTTTGCACCATCTGGTGCTCGTGTTCTTCGATCAGTCCGGCGTCCACGCCCTCTTCCAGACTGGCCGAAATTTCTTCCTCGGTCACGGGACGCAAGGCCGTGGTGTCAATGCGCAGCAGTTTGAGCGTTCCCGCCGTGGTGCTCGAGAGCAAGCGCACAAAGGGCTTGGCCGCTGTGGCCAGCCACAGCATGGGCCGGGCGACCCAACAGGCCACGGTCTCGGGGTGCAACTGGCCGATGCGCTTGGGCACCAGCTCGCCAAAAATAATGGTGGTGAAGGTGATGGTGGTCACGACCAAGCCGGTGGCCGTGAGGGCCGCAGCTTTCTCCGACGTGCCCCAGGTTTGCAGCCAGGCGGCCACGCCTTCGCTAAAGGCGGCCTCGCCCACGATGCCGTTGAGCACACCAATGGAGGTGATTCCTACCTGCACGGTGGAGAGAAACTGGTTGGGGTTGCCCAGCAGCTCCAGCGCCGCCTTGGCACCCTGGTTGCCCGCCTCGGCCAAAGCCGCCAGGCGCGCGCGCTTGCTGCCCGCCAAGGCGAGCTCGGACATGGCAAACACGCCATTGAGCACAGTCAAAAAGACGATCAGCAAAAATTCCATGGAACTCGCATGAAAATGGACACATGGCACTTTACTTGATTGGCGACCTGCAGGGCTGCGACAGCGCTTTGGCACGCTTGCTCGACGCGCTCACTTTTTCTCCGAGCCGCGACACGCTCTATCTGTTGGGCGATTTGGTGAACCGGGGGCCGGAGTCGCTGCACGTGCTGCGCCGACTCCAAGCGCTCGACGGCGCGGCGCACTGCCTGCTGGGCAACCACGACTTGCACTTGCTGGCCCTGGCCCACGGCGTGCGCGGACCTGGGCGTACCGACACGCTCACTGACGTGCTGGACGCCCCCGACCGCCATGCGCTGATGGACTGGCTGCGCCAGCAGGCCATGGCCTTGCAACTCACTGTGGCCGGCAACACCGTGCTGATGGTGCACGCCGGGGTGCTGCCCGACTGGAGTGCCACCGACACCCTGCGACTGGCCGCTGAAGTGCAAGAGGCCTTGCGCAGTCCGGATTACCTGGTTTTTTTGCGCGACATGTATGGCAGCACCCCCGTGCAGTGGGATGCGGCGCTGGCGGGGGCCGACCGCTTGCGGGTGATCGTCAATGCCCTGACGCGCATGCGCTTTTGCGACGCACAGGGGCGCATGGAGTTTCATCACTCGGGCGGCTTGGACCAGGCGCCTGCGGGCTACATGCCCTGGTTTGACGTCCCGGGGCGGCGCACAGCGCAGGACACCGTGGTGTTTGGACACTGGTCGACCCTGGGCGCTTTGAACCGGCGCGACGTGGTGTCCATGGACAGCGGCTGCGTTTGGGGTGGCTGCCTGAGCGCGCTGCGCCTGGATCCGCAGCAAGCGGCGGGGCCGCTGCAATGGACGATTCACCACGTGCAATGTGACGCGGCGCAAAGCCCCCGAAAAAGCTGAGCATCTCGACGCGCCCTGCGGCGCGTGATCCCCTTACTCTGACTTGAACAAGGCCGCGACGCGGCGTTTGGGCTTGATGTTGGCCGAAATACGCGCACCGGTGCGGGGTGCGGACT
>CANBQX010000052.1 GCA_947371775.1 Comamonadaceae bacterium | reverse complement strand
CATTTGTGGACCTGGGCGGCATCGACGGCCTGTTGCACATCACCGACATGGCATGGCGCCGCGTTCGCCATCCTTCTGAGGTGGTCACTGCAGGTCAAGAGATCACTGCCAAGATCCTCAAGTTTGACACCGAGAAAAACCGCGTGTCTCTGGGCCTGAAGCAAATGGGCGACGACCCATGGATGGGCGTGAACCGCCGCTACCCCCAAGCCACCCGCATGTTTGGCAAGATCACCAACATCGCCGACTACGGCGCGTTTGTGGAACTCGAGCCAGGCATCGAAGGTCTGGTCCACGTGTCCGAAATGGACTGGACTAACAAGAACATTGCACCTTCCAAGCTCGTGTCTTTGGGCGACGAAGTCGAAGTCATGGTTCTGGAAATCGACGAAGACAAGCGCCGCATTTCCCTGGGCATGAAGCAGTGCAAAGCCAACCCTTGGCAAGAATTTGCGCAAAACACCAAGCGCGGCGACCGCGTCAAGGGCCCGATCAAGTCGATCACCGACTTTGGCGTGTTCGTGGGCTTGGCCGCCGGCATCGACGGCCTGGTGCATTTGTCTGACCTGTCCTGGAACGAAACCGGCGAAGCCGCTGTGCGTGAGTTCAAGAAGGGCCAGGAAGTCGAGGCTTTGGTCTTGGCCGTGGACGTGGACCGCGAACGCATCTCTCTGGGCATCAAACAGCTCGACTCTGATCCTTTCACCACCTTCACGTCGATCAACGACAAGGGCCAGGTTGTGACCGGCAAGGTCAAGACCGTGGATGCCAAGGGCGCTGAGATCGACCTCGGTGAAGACATCATCGGCTACCTGCGCGCCTCGGAAATCAGCCGCGATCGCGTGGAAGATGCCCGTAGCGTGCTCAAAGAAGGTGACGAAGTGACCGCTGTGGTGGTGAACGTGGATCGCAAGACCCGCAACATCCAGTTGTCCATCAAAGCCAAGGACGCTGCTGACCAAAACGAAGCAATGGCCACCCTGAGCCAGAACTCCGCGCGTGAAAACGCCGGCACCACCAGCTTGGGCGCATTGCTGCGCGCCAAGTTGGACAACAACTAAGCACTTCCCTGCTTCGTTGACCTCTAGGAACGGCCGGTTGCCTTGCGCACCGGTCGTTTTTTGTGTCCCACGAGTTTTCACTTCCATGACGCGCTCTGACCTTGTAGAAGCACTGGCCAATCGGTTCAGCCAACTCACGCACCAGGATGCGGAGTTTGCGGTCAAGGCCATTCTGGACGCCATGAACGACGCCCTGGTGCGCGGCCAGCGCATTGAGATCCGGGGTTTTGGCAGCTTTTCTGTCAACCACCGTCCGCCCCGCATGGGCCGCAATCCGCGCAGTGGCGAGAGCGTGGCCATCCCTGAGCGGCGCGTGCCGCACTTCAAGCCCGGCAAAGCCTTGCGCGAAGCGGTGGATGCCCAGACCGCCCAATTGCAAGACGTGCAAGGCATGCACAAGCTGCGTTAACCTGTGCGCTGACCGATAGAATCTGTCCGCCCACTAGGAACGCCATGAAAACTCTTGTTTGGCTCGCCCAGTACATGCTGAAGGCGGCCATTTTTTTCACCCTGTTCGCCTTTGCCCTGAACAACCAAAGCGACGTCACCGTGCGTTTCTTTTTTGGCTATCAATGGACCGCGCCCTTGGTGTTGGTGGTGCTGATCACTTTCGCAGCCGGCCTCTTGCTCGGCGTGTTGGGCATGGTGCCCCGTTGGTGGCGCCAGCGCCGTGCCGCGTCGCGCGCCCACCAAAGTCTGCCGCCTGCCGCCGTGGTGGATAGCTCGAACGCATCCATTCCCCATGGACTTTGATCCGACCCTGATCTTGATGGGCCTGCCCGTGGCCTTTGTGCTGGGCTGGCTGGCCTCGCGGCTGGATGTGCGTCAGCTGCGCCTGGAAAACCGGCAAGCACCCAAGGCCTATTTCCGGGGTCTGAATTTTTTGCTCAACGAGCAGCAAGACCAGGCCATCGACGCCTTCATTGAGGCCGTCCAGAACGACCCCGACACCTCTGAACTGCATTTCGCACTGGGCAATTTGTTTCGCCGCCGCGGCGAATACCAGCGCGCCGTGCGCGTGCACCAGCATTTGCTCTCGCGGGGCGACATCAGTACCGATGACCGCCACCGCGCACAGCACGGCCTCGCCTTGGACTACCTGAAAGCCGGCCTGCTGGACCGGGCCGAAGCGGCCTTGCTGCAACTGGAAGGCACGCGTTTTGAAGCCGAAGCCCGCCTGGCACTGTTGGCCAACTACGAGCGCTCGCGCGACTGGCTGCAAGCCGCGGAAGTTGCCCACAAACTCGAGCTGTCCGACCAAGGCAGTTTTGCCGGACGCAGGGCCCATTACCTGTGCGAACAGGCTGCCAGCCTGGCAGCCAACAGCGACCGCGTCCAGGCGCAACAGGTGCTGACAGAAGCCATCACCTTGGCACCCCAGATGGCGCGACCCCGCTTGGATTTGGCCCAGTTGCAGTTTCTGGAGGGTGAAAGCGCAATGGCGCTTGCCACCTTGCTGGAAGCCATCAGCGCCTCGCCCGCCGCCGTGGCCTTGATGGCGCAGCCGCTGCGCCTCTATGCCCAGGCTTGTGGCACGCCGGATGCGGCGCTCATTCCTTTGAAAGCGGCTTATGCCCAAAGCCCATCGCTGGACGTGCTGGATGCGATTGTGGCCCTGGAGCGCGGGCGTGCCAGCTCCGAAGCCACTGCACGCGACTGGTATGTGCACCACCTCGAGAAACAGCCCTCCCTGGTGGCAGCCGCCCAATGGATCGCCGGTGAAAAACTCGAGCACGAACAATTCCACCCCCAGGTGCAGCGTGCGCTGGACCATGCCGTCAAGCCCCTGAAGCGCTACCGTTGCGCCGCCTGCGGCTTTGAAGCCCAGCAGCATTTCTGGCATTGCCCGGGCTGCCAGGCCTGGGACAGCTATCCACCGCGGCGCGTGGAAGAGCTGTGATTGCGCAGACTGATTTGAACAATACGATGACCCACACTATCTCCGCCCCCGTCTCCGCCGCAGCACTGACCGCGTCTCGCGTCTTGGTTGTCGGTGACGTGATGCTGGACCGCTACTGGTACGGCGCCGTAGACCGCATTTCGCCCGAAGCCCCCGTTCCCGTGGTGCGCGTGACCCGCGAGGAAGAACGTGGCGGCGGTGCCGCCAATGTGGCGGGCAATATTGCCGCACTCGGCGCGCAAGCCGCATTGCTGGCCGTGGTGGGTGACGATGAAGCCAGCCAGCACCTCGAAGCGCTGCTGGCAAAAACCGGCATTCAAACCCACTTCGGGCGCGACGCTGAACTCAAGACGACCGTCAAGCTGCGCGTGATTGGCCGCCAGCAACAGCTGTTGCGTCTGGACTTCGAAAACACCCCCAAAAACCGCGTACTCAACGACCAAACGGCGCGCTTCTCGGCCTTGCTGCAGAGCCAGGACGCGGTCATTTTTTCGGACTATGGCAAAGGCAGCCTGGCACAGGTTGGCGACATGATTGCCAAAGCCCGCGCGGCGGGCAAGCCGATCTTGATCGACCCCAAAGGCAGCGACTACGCGCGCTATGCCAACGCGACCGTCATCACCCCCAACCGTTCGGAAATGCAGGAAGTGGTCGGCCCCTGGAGCAGCGAAGAAGAACTGCGCAGCAAAGCCCATGCCCTGCGCGAGCGCCTGCAATTGGACGCCGTCCTGGTCACCCGCAGCGAAGAAGGCATGACCTTGTTTGATGCGGCGGGCGAGTTGCATGTGAGCGCCCAGGCGCGCGAGGTGTTTGATGTGACGGGCGCAGGCGACACGGTGATTGCCACCATGGCCTCGCTGCTGGGCGCGGGTTTAAGCCTGCGCCAGGCCCTGCCCTGGGCCAACCGGGCCGGTGGCATCGTGGTCGGAAAATTTGGCACCGCAACGGTGTCTTACCAGGAGTTGTTTGCATGACGCGCATCGTGGTCACCGGCGCTGCCGGCTTTATTGGCAGCCGCATCATTGCCGGGCTCAATGCCCGCGGCATCGAGGACATCATTGCCGTAGACGAACTCACCCAGGGCGATAAGTTCCGCAACCTGGTGGATTTAAAAATCGCCGACTACGTGGATGCCGATACTTTTTACAAGGCCTTTGCTGCCCGCCAATACGGGCACGTAGAGGCGGTGTTTCATGAAGGTGCTTGCAGCGACACCATGGAGCAAAACGGCAAGTACATGATGCAGAACAACTTCGAGACCTCGAAGCAGCTCTTCATGGCCGCGCAGACGCAAGGAACCCGCTTGCTCTATGCATCGTCGGCCGCCACCTATGGCGGCTCCAGCACCTTCAAAGAAGACCCCGCTTTTGAAGCACCGCTCAACGTCTATGGCTACTCCAAACTGCTGTTTGACCAGGTGATGCGCCGCGAACTGGGCCCGCAATTGCAAAACGCAAAAACGCAGGTCGTAGGCTTTCGTTACTTCAACGTGTATGGCCCCCACGAGCAGCACAAAGGCCGCATGGCCAGCGTGGCATACCACCAGTTCCACCAGTTCAAAACCGAAGGCCGCGTCAAGCTGTTTGGCGAATACGGCGGCTATGCAGCAGGTGCGCAAATGCGCGACTTTGTGTTCGTCAAGGACGTGGTCGATGTCAACCTTTGGTACTACGACCACCCTGAGAAGAGCGGCATCTTCAACCTCGGAACCGGTCGCGCGCAAGCGTTCAATGATGTCGCCAGCGCCGTGGTCAACACCTTGCGCGCAGCGGACGGGCATGCGCCGCTGGCCTTGGAAACCATGGCGGCCATGGGCCTGGTGGAATACATCGCCTTCCCTGACGCGCTGCGTGGCAAATACCAGTGCTACACCCAGGCGGACCTCACGGCACTGCGCGCCAGTGGTTGCGACCACGCCTTTGCCGATGTCGCCACGGGCGTGGGCCAGTACGTGCAGTGGATGGCTGCACAGCCCTGAAACACCCTGTTGAATGTAGCGTTGTGATGCCTTCAATGACCGCTGTACGTAAGTTTGGAATGGCGCTGCTTCTTTCGGCCGTCACCGGCCTGAGTCTGGCCGCGGTCGAAGCCAATGACGCCGACGAGGCAGAACTCGACAGTGTCAAAGGCTTGGGGCCAGCGAGCACCGCGCGCATTTTGAAAGCGCGTGAACAAGGCCCGTTCAAAGACTGGGCGGATTTTCTGAAACGGATCAAAGGATTCAAAGCCAAGGCGGCAGAGCAGCTGTCGCAAGGCGGCCTCACCGTCAATGGCCAGCCTTTTGACGCAGCCAACACCACCAAGGCCAAGCCATGATGTCCGTCTTCGCCATTTGTTTCGGTGCCTGCCTGGGCGCACTTGCCCGCTGGCAGCTCGGCCTGTGGCTCAACCCCATGGTGGTGCCCGGTGCGAGCATGCCTTTGGGGACCCTGGCGGCCAACTGGATCGGCGGCTATCTGGTGGGCCTGGCGGTGGGTGTGTTCCAGGCCATGCCGGAGTTAGATCCCACGTGGCGTCTCTTGCTGATCACCGGTTTCCTGGGCGCACTCACGACGTTTTCGAGCTTTTCAGCAGAAGTCGTGGCCATGCTGGGCACGCAAAAATACCTGCTGGCCTTGAGCACGGCAGCCCTGCACTTGTTCGGCTCTCTGCTGCTGACGGTGGTGGGCCTGCGCACCGTGGCGTTTTTTCTGGCGCCGCAAGCGCTCTAGAGCGCCAGGACCTGCGACATATCGGGCCGCTCCAGCCAGGCGGCAAATTCATCGGCCAGTTGCTGCGCAGCGCCCGTCGCGCCCTGCCAGGCCGCCACGCGGCTGGACAAGTCATTGCCATACCGCGTGAAGTCGGTTCGGTCCGGCAATTTGCCGTTGGGCAGGGTATGCAGCCACGCCGGGTTGGGGGCTAACAACACCATATTCGACAGCTTTGAGGTCGCGCCGTGCCGGTGTTTGAGTGCTTTGTCCAACCAACCGGGCACCACGGCCCGTTGGAAATGCGGGTACAGCACGATGGGCGCCTGAGCCCGCGCGGCAGCGGGGTAGTCCAAGTGCAAGTGGTAGTCGGTAATGCCACCGTCCCAATAAGCCCCTGGCGGTGCGCCCGCGATGTCGTGCACCGCCTCTAGCAAAAAGGGGATGGAGCAACTGGCTTGCAGCACGCCCATGAAGTTGTCTTGCGTCAGCGCACATTGCAGGGTCGGATAGTCCTGATCGCCAAAGGGCAAAGCAGCGCCTTGCGCGGAGAACACCACACGGTCCAGCCACATTCCCATGGCGCGTCGCTGCACCGCGTTGCTCAAAAAAGCGGCGGCATAACCCAGAGGCGTTCGCCACGGGTGCTCGCGCGCCAGCAGCTTTTTTCCGTGCGAGGTCATGATGTGCAGGCGGAAGCGCGGATGCATCAAAACCTCTTGGATGCGGCCACCGTAAAACAGCTGCAAATTGTCACCAAACTGTGCACTCACCTGCTGCGCGGGCACGCGTTTTTGCCCCTCGGGCAACTCGTAATGCTGGTGGATGTAGTCGTGCTCCAGCCGCTCAAAGGCGGCGACCGGCGCGTCCAGGCAGGCCGTCGCCATTCGCCAGGCGCCGATGGACGCACCCACCAAGTCCACCGGCTGGCTGCTCTGGGGCAGCCACTGACCAAACAAAAACCGGTCCAAGGGCCCGAGGATCAAACCCTTGGGGCCACCGGCTGCTGCGGGGATGACCCCCACGTGCTGCGGCAACAGGCCGTGCGACGCCAGGTGCGCGCGCGCCTGCGGGCCGGCATAGATGTGAAGGGCTTGCATCGCTCGACCCCGCCCTATTTGCGCAAGCCCTGGAGCTTGGAAAAGGCCGACGCCATGGCGCTGGGCGCCTGCGGCTCAGCGGCGCGTTGCGGCAGGCGTTGGTTGCGGTCGGCGCCCTCAAAACGGTTGCCGCGTGCGCCGCCCCGGTCGTCGGCGCGGCGCGGGGCCTCGCCCAGCTTCATGGTCAGGCCAATGCGCTTGCGCGCCACATCAACCTCGACCACCTGCACTTTGACAATGTCGCCGGTCTTGACCACCTCGCGGGCATCGCTCACAAACTTGTGCGACAACTGGCTCACATGCACCAGACCATCCTGGTGCACACCCAGGTCAATAAAGGCGCCAAAGGCGGCCACATTGCTCACCGTGCCTTCCAAAATCATGCCTTCCACCAGGTCTTTGATGTCGTTCACACCGTCTTGCAAGCGTGCGACCTTGAAGTCGGGCCGCGGGTCGCGCCCGGGTTTTTCCAGCTCGCTCAAGATGTCTTGCACCGTGATGACACCCACTTGGTCGTTGGCAAACAGAGCAGGGCGCAGGGTGCGCAGCATGTCGGCGCGCCCCATCAGTTCGGCCACGGGCTTGCCCGCTGTTGCAATGATCTGTTCCACCACGGGATAGGTCTCAGGATGCACGCCGGTCATGTCCAGCGGGTTGTCGCCACCGCGTATGCGCAAGAAACCCGCGCTCTGCTCAAAGGTCTTGGCGCCCAGCCCCGCCACCTGCAACAGCTGCTGGCGGTTGGCAAAAGCGCCATGGGTTTCGCGCCAGCGCACCACCGCTTTGGCCACCGTGCCCGACAGGCCTGAGACGCGCGACAGCAAGGGCACACTGGCCGTATTCAAATCCACGCCCACGGCGTTCACACAATCTTCCACCACCGTGGACAAAGTCCGGGCCAACTCGCTCTGGTTGACGTCGTGTTGGTACTGGCCCACGCCAATGGACTTCGGGTCGATCTTGACCAACTCCGCCAACGGGTCTTGCAGACGCCGCGCAATGCTGGCCGCGCCGCGCAGGCTCACGTCCACATCGGGCATTTCCTGGCTGGCATATTCACTGGCACTGTAGACCGAGGCACCCGCCTCGCTCACCACCACCTTGTCCACCGCCTGAGCGCCTGCTTTGGCCAGCTGCTTGATCAGGTCTGCCGCCAGCTTGTCGGTCTCGCGGCTGGCCGTGCCGTTGCCAATGGCAATCAGGTTGACGCCGTGGCGCACGCACAGCGCGCCCAAGGTGTGCAAAGCGCCGTCCCAGTCTTTGCGCGGCTCATGCGGAAAGACGGTGGCGGTATCGACCAACTTGCCGGTCGCGTCCACCACAGCCACTTTCACGCCGGTGCGAATGCCGGGGTCCAAGCCCATCACCACGCGCGGCCCGGCCGGTGCGGCCAGAAGCAAATCCCGCACGTTGTCGGCAAAAACCTTGATGGCCACGCCTTCGGCATCTTCGCGCAGGCGGGCAAACAGGTCGCGCTCCAAAGAAAGACTCAGCTTCACGCGCCAGGCCCAGGCCACGCATTTGCGAATCAGGTCATCGGCGGCACGCCCCTGGTGGCTCCAGCCCAGCCGCAGCGCGATGCGCGCCTCGGCCAGCGAGATGACCGGGCCCTTGGGTTTGGCGGCAGACGCCTCCACCGCAGCCTGGCCCAGCGCGGCATCGGGCAACACCAGCTTGGCATCCAGAATGTCGAGCGCGCGCCCCCGAAACACGGCCAGCGCACGGTGCGAGGGTACGCGACCGATGGGCTCGTCGTAGGCAAAGTAATCGCGGAACTTGGCCACATCGGGATGGTTTTCGTCCTTGCCCTCCACACGTTTGCTTTGCAGCAGGCCCTCGTTCCACAACCAGGTGCGCAGGTCTTGCACGACCGAAGGGTCTTCCGCCCAGCGCTCGCTCAGCAGGTCGCGCACGCCGTCGAGCACCGCCTGCACCGTTGAGAAATCGGCCGGTTTGTCCTCGCCTTCAGCCACGGGACGCAAGGGCACCACATAGGCCAAGGCCTCTTGGGCCGGGTCCAGACCTGGGTTCGCAAACAAGGCGGATGCCAATGGCTCCAAGCCGGCTTCGCGGGCCAGCTGCCCTTTGGTGCGGCGCTTGAGCTTGAACGGCAGGTAAATGTCTTCAAGTTCCTGCTTGGTGGCCGCGGCATCAATGGCGGCTTGCAGCGCAGGCGTTAACTTGCCTTGCTCGTCGATGGCTTTGGCCACCACCAAGCGGCGGTCTTGCAGTTCGCGCAAGTACGAAAGACGGGCTTCCAGCTCGCGCAGTTGAATGTCGTCCAAACCCCCTGTCACCTCTTTGCGGTAGCGGGCGATAAAGGGCACGGTCGCCCCGCTGTCCAGCAGCGCAACCGCTGACTCGACTTGGTGGGGATGGACACGGATTTCTTGCGCGATTTGCGCGATGATTTTTTGCATGAAGGGCACGGGGGAAACACAAGACTCCTGCGCAGTTTACCGCCCGGCCCGGCATGGAACGGTGGCGGGTGCGGCACCCAAAGGCATGGTGGCGCGCCGTACAGACCCCGAACGCCGGAAGACACAAGATGCCCCTGCAGACGGTGGAAACGCCCCCGCTGCAAGCCTTTATCAACTCAGAAAGCACACCATGACATTGACAACCACCAAATCCCCCGCCGCCCATCAAACCCTGCAACAACACCACCAACAAGCGGGTGAGCACCTGCAGCAAGCCGCAGCGAGCCACCTGGCCGCTGCCAAGTCCCATGGCGCGGGCGATACCAAAGCGGCAACCCAGCAAGCGCAAATCGCCTCCGACCACATCGCGCATGCCCAACAGCATGTGTCCCAAGCAGAGAAGCTGGCCGCCCCTGGCACCGTCGCGCAAACCCCCAAGGCGCATTAAGGTCGTTTTACCGGCTCGACCGCACATGAGGGGCCCGCCCTCACCTTGTGTCATAATGCGAGTCCACCGATTACTGCCCGGGTGGTGAAATTGGTAGACTCAGGGGACTCAAAATCCCCCGCCGCAAGGCGTGCCGGTTCGAGTCCGGCCCCGGGCACCACTGACAAAGCCGCCCTGTTGAAAAACAGGGCGGCTTTTTCTTTGTCAAAGCGCCCATGCGCATTTGCTTACACTTGGCTCTGTACTGACCATCCAACGCCTGACAGCCATGAACACCTCCTCCGCCCACGCTGAAAACGCAGTCCAGCCCGCCATGGGCTTTGAGTGGTCCGAAAAGCTTTTGACCGGCGATGCGCGCATGGACCACACGCACCAGGAGTTCGCCGACCAACTCGCAGTGCTTTTGGCCACCCCACCGGCTGAGCAACTGCCCTTGTACGAGGCCTTTGTCGCCCATACCGTGGCGCATTTCGCACAGGAAGATCGCTGGATGCTGGCCACCGGCTTCACCGAAAGCAACTGCCACAGCGACCAGCACGCCATGGTGCTGGAAACCATGCAAGCCGTGGTCAAGCATTACCAGCTCGGCGAGACGGACATCATCAACCGCATGGGCGAAGCCCTGGGTGAGTGGTTTGGCCAGCATGCGCAAAGCATGGACGCGGGTTTGGCGCAGCACTTGCAATCGGTGGGATTTGACAGCGCCACCGAAACCCTGGCCGATCCGGCCGCCATCCGCAACGTCACGGTGTCGGGCTGCGGCAGCATCAGCTGCAGCTAAGACGGCCCAAGAATTTTCAGGCGGCATCCTGCGGGTTTCACGCGCGGTCTGGGGCGCGGGCGCTAGGATCAGCCCACTCTTATTTCTCAGCGAGACCGCACCATGCCCGTGATTACCAACATCGAAGACCTGCGCGTTTTGGCCGAAAAACGCGTGCCCCGCATGTTTTACGACTATGCCGACTCGGGCAGCTGGACCGAAGGCACCTACCGCGCCAATGCGCAAGATTTCCAAAAGATCAAGCTGCGCCAGCGCGTGGCGGTGAACATGGAAAACCGCAGCACCGCCACCACCATGGCGGGCACCCGCGTCAAAATGCCGGTGGCCATTGCGCCCGTGGGGCTGACCGGTATGCAACATGCCGACGGCGAGATCAAGGCCGCCAAAGCGGCCGAGAAATTTGGCATTCCCTTCATCCTCTCGACCATGAGCATTTGCTCGATCGAAGACGTGGCGGCCAACACCACTGCCCCATTCTGGTTTCAGCTCTACATGATGCGCGACCGCCAGGCCATGGTGGACATGATTGAGCGCACCCGCAAAGCAGGCTGCAGCGCGCTGGTGCTGACCCTGGACTTGCAGGTGATTGGCCAGCGCCACAAAGACCTCAAGAATGGTCTCACCGCCCCCCCGAGCCCCACAATCGCCAACATCATCAACCTCATGACCAAGCCCCGCTGGTGCTTGGGCATGGCCGGCACACGCCGCCACACCTTTGGGAATTTGGTGGGGCATGTCAAAGGCGTGAGCAATATGCGTTCGCTGTCCTCCTGGACCAACGAACAGTTTGACCCGCGCCTGTCCTGGGCCGACGTGGCCTGGGTCAAAGAGCTATGGGGCGGCAAGCTCATCCTCAAAGGCATTCAGGACGTGGAAGACGCCAAGCTGGCCGTTCAAAGCGGCGCCGACGCGATTGTGGTGAGCAACCACGGCGGACGCCAACTCGACGGCGCGCAGTCCAGCATCGAAGCCTTGCCCGCCATCGTGGAGGCGGTGGGTTCGCAGATTGAGGTCTGGATGGACGGCGGCATTCGCTCGGGGCAGGACGTGCTCAAGGCCTGGGCCCTGGGCGCGCGTGGCACCTTGATCGGCCGCGCTATGGTTTACGGCTTGGGCGCCATGGGCGAAGCTGGTGTGACCAAGGCGCTGGAAATCATCCACAAAGAGCTCGACATCACCATGGCTTTTTGCGGCCGCACCGACATTCAGACGGTGGACAAAAGCATTTTGCTGCCGGGCACCTTCCCGGTCTAAGCCCCACGCGGAGCAACCCGCTTGCAAGAGGAGCCCATTCGCCGCATCGCGCATCTGGACATGGATGCGTTTTACGCGTCGGTGGAGCTGCTGCGCTACCC
>CANBQX010000051.1 GCA_947371775.1 Comamonadaceae bacterium | reverse complement strand
CACGCAGCGTCGAGGATGGTTTGGAGTTGTTGTGTCATGGGGTCGGATTTCGAATAAAAGGGAAACAAAAACGGTGGGTTTCAGGCGCTTTGGCGGGCTTTGACAAAGGCCACGATGCGCTGCGCCGCTTCCAGGCATTCATCGGCTTGCGCCACCAGTGCCATGCGGATACGGCCTGCGCCCGGGTTCAGCCCATGGGCCTCGCGAGCCAGGTAGGAGCCAGGCAACACGGTGACATTGTAGGCAGCGTACAGCTCGCGCGCGAACGCTTCGTCGCTGCCCTCCACACCCGCCCACAAGTAGAAGCCCGCATCGGGCAGAGCCACGTCCAAGACATCGGCCAAAAGAGGCGTGATTTGTGCAAACTTTTGCCGATACTGGGCGCGGTTTTCCAGCACATGGGCTTCGTCGTTCCAGGCGGCGATGCTGGCACTTTGCACCACCGGGCTCATGGCGCTGCCGTGGTAGGTGCGAAACAGCAAAAATTGTTTGATCAGCGTGGCATCTCCCGCGCAAAAGCCACTGCGCATGCCAGGCACATTGCTGCGTTTGGACAGGCTGGTAAATGCCACCAGGTTTTTGAAGTCGCCTCGGCCCAGTTGCTGGGCCGCTTCCAGGCCGCCCAATGGTGCTTCGTCGCGGAAGTAGATTTCGCTGTAGCACTCGTCGGAAGCAATCACAAAGCCAAATCGGTCGCTGAGCTCAAACAGCAGCTTCCATTCGGACAGCGGCATCACCGCGCCCGCCGGATTGCCCGGGCTGCAAACAAACAGCAATTGCGTGCGCGCCCACACCTCAGCCGGAACGCTGGCCCAATCCTGGGCGAAGTTGCGTTTCGGGTTAGAGGCCACGAAGTAAGGCTCGGCGCCACCCAGCAAGGCCGCGCCTTCGTAAATTTGGTAGAAAGGATTGGGGCACACCACCAGCGGCTTGCTGCCGGTCGCGCTGGGCACCAGCACAGTTTGGGCAAAAGCGAACAAAGCCTCGCGCGAGCCGTTAACAGGAAGTATTTGGGTGCTTGGGTTGACCGCCAGCTGGTAGCGCCGGTGCAGCCAATGGGTAATGGCCTCCCGCAAGGCGGGTTCGCCGGCGGTGGCAGGGTAACCCGCCAGGCCCGTGCCCATGATGGCCTCGCAATAGGCTTGCTTGATGAGGGCAGGGGTGGCGTGGCGGGGCTCGCCAATCCCCAGGCTGATGGGGCGCAATCCGGGGTTCGGCGTCACCGTGGAAAACAGCTGGCGCAGCCGTTCAAAGGGGTAGGCCTGCAACAGCGCTAAATGGGCATTCATAGACCTCAATTATCGTTGATTCATCGTTAAACTCGCGGTTTTTGCGGTATCCGCAAGTGTTGCGGGCATTCCGTGAACCCTAGCCCTTCAACGACCCACCATGCCTGTTGCGTCCGCCAACTACCAATTTTTCAACCTCGCCAGCGCGTTGGAGTACCTGGGTGACAGCCAAGGGGTGCGGGACATGCTTCCCCTGTTGAGCAAAGCCCTGGCACGCGATGTGCCCGAGGTCGCGCATTTGCTGGAAAAAGGCGATGCGTTGGAAGCCGCCGCACTGCTGCATGCATTGAAAGGCTTTTTGCCCATTTTTTGTTATCCCGCCCTGGTTGAAGAGCTGGTGCGCATTGAAAAATCGTGCAAGACCGGGCCCAGCCCGGATGCCGTGCTCGTCTACCACCGGTTGGCATCCCAGTTGCAAGGCCTGGGCCAAGAGGTCGCGCACTACGCAGCGCAGACGGACTAGCGCGGGCGCTAACGCGCTTGAATCAGGTGCCAGAGACCCTCGCGGTATCATTCAGGCTCACAGAAGCCACGTTTCTGTCGAATTTCACCTTCTAAAACCCGTTTAGCCTTTCGCCAACACGCAGTGCGCCTCAATTCGATCAAGCTATCGGGCTTTAAGTCCTTTGTCGAGCCGACCAACTTCCTGCTGCCCGGCCAGTTGGTGGGGGTGGTGGGGCCCAATGGCTGTGGCAAGTCCAACATCATGGACGCGGTGCGTTGGGTGCTGGGTGAAAGCCGTGCCAGCGAGCTTCGCGGCGAGTCCATGCAAGACGTGATCTTCAATGGCACGACCGGGCGCAAAGCGTCGAGCCGCGCCAGCGTGGAACTGGTTTTTGACAATTCCGACCACCGCGCCGGGGGTCAGTGGGGCCAGTTTGGCGAAATCGCCGTGCGCCGGGTGCTAACGCGCGACGGCACGTCCAGCTATTTCATCAACAACCAGGCGGTGCGTCGTCGCGATGTTCAAGACGTGTTCTTGGGCACGGGTCTGGGCCCACGCGCCTACGCCATCATTGGCCAGGGCACGATCAGCCGCATCATCGAATCCAAGCCCGAAGAGCTGCGCTTGTTCCTGGAAGAGGCGGCCGGCGTCTCTAAATACAAAGAGCGCCGCCGCGAAACCGAAAACCGCCTGAGCGACACCCGCGCCAACCTGACCCGGGTGGAAGACATCCTGCGCGAGCTGCACACCAACCTGGAAAAGCTCGAACTTCAAGCCGAAGTGGCCTTGCGTTACAAGGGCTTGCAAGCCGACGTGACGCTCAAGCAGCATCAGCAGTGGTACCTCAAGCGCGCTGAGTCGCTGGCCGACCAGGCCAAAGTGCAGGCCGACGCCCAAAGCGCGGTGCTGACGCTGGAGTCGCGCATGGCCGACCTGCGCAGCATCGAATCCGATCTGGAAACCGTGCGCCAGGCCCACTATGCCGCCGGAGACCAGGTCAACCAAGTGCAGGGCCTGCTGTACGAAGCGAGCACCGAAGTTGGCCGCCTGGAGGCCGAAATCCGCTTTGTGGTGGAAGGCCGCCAGCGCGTGGAGCAACGCCTGGTCACCCTGCAAGAACAAAGCGCGCAGTGGGCGCAGCGCGAAGAAGAAGCGGTGCATGAGATTGAGCGCCTGGCAGACATTGCCTTGACCGGCGAAGAGCAGGCGGCGCTCTTGGAAGCGCAAATGCAAGAGCAAGCGCAGCAAATTCCAGACCTGGAAGAAGCCTTGCAAAGTGCCCAGTCGCAGGCCCAAGCCCAGCGCGACAGCGTGGCGCAGGTGCAGCAGGCGCTGGGTGTGCTCGCGGCAGAGCAGCGCAATGTGACCGAACAAAACCGCCAACTGGCCGCCCGCCGCGAACGCCTGGTGGCCGACCGCGCCGGCCTGGTGGCCACCGATGAACTGCGGCTGCAGCAGCTGGCGCAGGAGTTTGACCTGGCGCGCGAGTCGGCCGAAGTTGCCCACGCCCAGCTGGAAGAGCTGCAAGCCTTGGTGCCCACGCTGGACGAGGCCCGCAGCACCCAGCAGCAGCAAGTCAACACCGAGGCCGCACGCCAAGCCGATGTGTCGGCGCGTCTGGAGGCGCTCAAAGCCTTGCAAGAGCGCGTCAAAACCGACGGCAAGTTACAGCCCTGGCTGAGCAAGCACGGCCTGGACCACTTGCAAGGCTTGTGGAGCCGCATCCAAGTGGAAGCGGGCTGGGAAAACGCAGTCGAGGCCGCATTGCGCGACCGCTTGGGCGCCCTGGAAGTCTCCCGCCTGGACATGGTGCAGGCCTTTGGAGCCGATGCGCCGCCGGCCAAGTTGTCGTTTTTCAGCGCCCCGGCAGCCGGTGCCGCACCCGCCAAATCTGCATGGCCCCGCTTGGCAGACCTGGTGCGCGTCAACGACGCCGGTTTGGCCGCTGTATTGCATTCGTGGTTGGCGGGCTGCTTTACCGCCCCCTCGCTGGAAGCGGCGCTGGCACAGCGCGCCCAGCTCGGCGCTGGAGAAACGATTTTTGTGGCGGCCGGTCACGGTGTCAGCGCCCACGGCGTGGGCTTTTACGCGCAGGACGCGGAGCAGTCTGGCCTGTTGGCGCGGGCCCAGGAAATCCAAAACCTGGAACGCGATGTGCGCGCCCAGACTTTGATGACCGAAGAGTCGCGCGCCGCCCTGAACCGCGCCGAAAAAGCCTATGCCGACGCCGCCCAGCGGCTGAGCAGCCTGCGCACCCAGGCCCAGGAAACACAAGCCCGCAGCCACAACCTGCAAGTGGAAGTGCTGCGCCTGACCCAGCTCGCCGAGCAGGTGCGCAGCCGCAGCGCACAGATCGACGCCGATGCCGCCGAAGTGGACGCCCAGTTGGAAGACTTGCAGGAGCGCACCCTGCAAGCCGAGGCCCGTTTTGAAGAGCTGGACATGCAGCTGGCCGACAGCCAGGAGCGCCATGCCGAATTGGATGAGCACGTGATTGCCAGCCAAAACCGGCTGAACCAGTGCCGCGAACAGCAGCGCAGCTTGGAGCGCCAGCACCAGGAAGCCCAGTTCGCCCAGCGCAGCCTGCAGGCGCGCAACAGCGAACTCCAACGCGCCATTGAAACCGCCAAGCAGCAAACCCTGGCCGTGCAGGACGAGACAGAGCGCGCCCAGGCCGAGCTGCAACGCTTGACCGATGCCGCCGCCCAAGCCGGCTTGCAAGCCGCGCTGGCCCTGAAGTCCGAGCGCGAGCAACAGTTGGGCGCCAAGCGCAGCGAATACGACGACCTGACCGCCAAATTGCGCGCCAGCGACGAGCGCCGACTGCAATTGGAGCGTGAGCTCGAACCGCTGCGCCAGCGCATCACCGATTTCCAGCTCAAAGAGCAGGCCGCGCGCCTGGGCTTTGAGCAGTACCAGTCGCAACTCTTTGAAGCGCAGGCGGACATGGACGCGATTGCCAAAAGCCTGGAAGAGGGCGGTGTGCGCCTAGCTGGCATGCAAGCCGAAATTGACCGTCTGCACCGCGAGATTGCTGCGCTTGGCGCCGTCAACCTGGCTGCCTTGGACGAGCTCACCGCGGGGCGCGAACGCAAAGCCTTTTTGGACGCCCAAAGCCTGGACTTGAACGAGGCCATGGCCACCTTGGAAGACGCGATCCGCCGCATTGATGGCGAAACGCGTGAGCTGCTTTCCGGCACCTTCAACCAGGTCAACGAGCATTTCGGGCGCATGTTCCCCGAGCTGTTTGGCGGTGGCAATGCGCGCCTGGTCATCACCGGCGACGAAATTTTGGACTCCGGCGTGCAAGTCATTGCGCAACCACCGGGCAAGAAGAACCAGACGATTCATCTGCTCTCGGGCGGCGAGAAGGCGCTCACTGCGATTGCGCTGGTGTTTGCAATTTTCCAGCTCAACCCCGCGCCCTTTTGCTTGCTGGACGAGGTCGACGCGCCGCTGGACGACGCCAATACCGAGCGCTATGCCAAGCTGGTGACCAGCATGAGCGCGAGCACGCAGTTTTTGTTCATCAGCCACAACAAGATTGCCATGGAAATGGCAGAGCAGCTCATTGGCGTGACCATGCAGGAGCAGGGCGTGTCCCGCATCGTGGCGGTGGACATGGAAGCGGCGGTTGGCTTGGTCGAGACCGCATAAATTAAGATCCTTCCATGAGCAATTTTCAGTTGGGTTTGGTCGTTTTGGGTGGCTTGGTCTTGCTGGGCCTGCTAGTTCACAGTGCCTGGTCGGCACGGGCCAACACCCCCAAACAAGCCCAGGAAAGTTCCCCTGCCACGGCACCACAGAGCGAGCCGGTATTTGAAGAAACCAACTTCGGCTCGCTGGAGCTGCATGTGCATCCGCTGCGGCGCTTGCACATTGACCCGCTGATCGATGCGGTGGCCCCGATCAACCTGGACCCGCTGGCCGAAGAAGTGGCGGGTGAAGCAGCGCTGGCGGCATTGCCCAGCACCCGCCGTGTGGGCACCAAGCCCTTTTCTATCGAAGGTTTCAATTCTGATTTGCAGGAGTGGGAGGCACCGGTGGCCGGGGCCCGCTACAGCGTGTTCCAGGCGGGCGTGCAGTTGGCCAACCGCACCGGTGCGCTCAACGATATTGAATACTCGGAATTTGTAGTCAAGACGCAGGCCTTTGCCGACGTTCTGGGTGCGACACCCGAGTTTCCCGAGATGCGCCACGAGGTAGCCCGTGCCCGCGAGCTGGACAACTTTGCCAGTGCCCACGATGCGCAGCTGGGCCTGAACCTGCGGGCCAAGCATGCCTCCTGGAGCCCCGGCTATGTGCACCAAATGGCGGCCCAGCAAGGCTTTGTGCCCGGCCAACTCCCGGGGCGAATGGTCTTGCCCGCGGCGCAAGAGGGCGCTCCGCCGGTGTTGTCGCTCTCCTTTGACAGCCAGGCCGCACTGGCGGAAGACCCGGCGCAGTCTGCGATTCGCGAATTGATTTTGCATTTGGATGTGCCCCAGGTGGACCGCGCCGAGCAGCCCTTTGCCCGCATGTGCCAGGCCGCGCAAGCCATGGCCCAAAGCATGGACGGCGTCGTCACCGATGACAACGGCCAGCCCCTGGCGCCCCAGGCGCTGGAAGGCATTGCCCACGAGCTGCAGCGCCTCTACGACATGCTCGACGAGCGCGACGTGGCCGCAGGCTCTGCACTCGCGCGGCGTCTGTTCTCCTGATCTGCGGCCGCCGCCGCCCCCGGCCCCGTTTCGGGTACGCTTGCGTTTCGTTTCTGTGACCCTGGTGCCCATGCACACATCTGATCTCTTTTCCGCGCCCCGTCTCGATGCCAAGCAGCAGCGCATGGCGCAGCTGTGCGATGTGCTGCAACACCATGCGCACCAGTACTATGTGCTGGACGCCCCCGAAGTGCCCGATGCGGTTTACGACCAATGGTTTCAGGAGCTGCAGGCGCTAGAGGCGGCGCACCCCCAATGGCGCAGGCCTGATTCGCCCACGCAACGTGTGGGCGGCAAGCCCTTGGACGGGTTTGACACCGTGCGCCATGCGGTACCCATGCTCAGCATCCGCACCGAGACGGACACCGAGTCCAGCGGCGCGCAAGCCTTTGACACGCGGGTGCGCAAAGAGCTGGAGCTTGAGCCGGACGCCACGCAGGTGGAGTACGTGACGGAGCTGAAGTTTGACGGCCTGGCGATGAACCTGCGCTATGAGGCAGGCATCCTGCTGCAAGCCGCCACACGGGGCGACGGCGAGTACGGCGAAGACGTCACGCAAAACATCCGAACGATTGGGCAGATACCGCTCAGGCTGCGGGCATCCAGCGCCTTGCCGGTGCCCGCGATATTGGAAGTACGGGGCGAGGTCTACATGCGCCGCGACGATTTCGAGGCCTTGAACGAACGCCAGCGCGAGCGCATTGCGCAGGGGGAGCGGGGCGAGAAAACCTTCGTCAACCCCCGCAATGCCGCTGCTGGCGCGGTACGCCAACTTGACCCTGCCATTGCCGCTGCGCGGCCCTTGAGCTTTTTTGCCTATGGCGTGGGCGAGGTGCGCGGCGGCCTGGACGTCGCAACCCACCATGAACTGCTGCTGGCGCTTAAGGCCTGGGGCTTTCCGGTGGCGGATCTCACCGCTACCGCGCTGGGCGCACAAGGGCTGGTCGAGTTTCACCAGCGCATCGGTGGCTTGCGCGACACGCTGCCCTACGATATTGATGGTGTGGTCTACAAGGTCAATAAGTTGGCCTTGCAGCAGCGCCTGGGCTTTGTGAGCCGGGAACCGCGCTGGGCGGTGGCGCACAAATACCCGGCGCAAGAGCAATTGACCACCGTGTTGGCTATTGACGTGCAAGTGGGGCGCACCGGCAAGCTGACGCCGGTGGCCAAGCTGGCGCCGGTGTTCGTGGGCGGCGTCACGGTGACCAACGCCACCTTGCACAACGAAGACGAGGCCAGGCGCAAAGATGTGCGTGTCGGCGACACGGTGATCGTGCGCCGCGCCGGTGACGTGATTCCGGAGGTGGTGGCGGTGGTGCCCGAGAGTTTGGCCTCGGCACAGCGCGGCAGCCTGTTCACCATGCCCCATGTCTGCCCGGTGTGTGGCTCGGTGGCGGTGCGCGAAGAGGACGAGGCCGACTACCGCTGCACCGGGGGCCTGTTTTGCAGCGCCCAGCGCAAACAAGCGATTCTGCATTTTGCGCAGCGCCGCGCCGTGGAGGTCGAAGGACTGGGCGAAAAGCTGGTGGACCAGTTGGTAGACGCCGGCTTGATCCACACCCTGCCAGACCTGTACCGCCTGGGTTTTACCGCCCTGGCCGCGCTGGAGCGCATGGCCGACAAGTCCGCGCAGAACGTGGTGAATGCCTTAGAAAAGTCCAAAGAGACGACCTTGCCCCGCTTTTTGTTTGGCCTGGGCATCCGCCATGTGGGCGAGGCCACCGCTAAGGCGCTGGCGCGCCACTTTGGCCAGATCGACGCCATCATGGACGCCACGCTGGAGCAGCTGCTCGAAGTGAACGATGTGGGCCCCACAGTGGCGCAAAGCATACGCACCTTTTTTGACCAGGCCCACAACCGCGAGGTGGTAGAGCAATTGCGGGCCTGCGGCATCCATTGGCCGGCCCTCGAGGCTGCCAGTGACGCACCCAAACCGCTGGCGGGTTTGACCTTTGTCATCACCGGCACCTTGCCCACGCTGGGGCGCGACGCCGCCAAAGATTTGATCGAGGCCGCCGGCGCCAAGGTGTCGGGCTCGGTCAGCAAGAAAACCAGCTATGTGCTGGCGGGATCGGAGGCGGGCAGCAAGCTCGACCGGGCCCGCGAACTCGGTGTGGCGGTGATTGACGAGACCGCCTTGCGCCAGATGCTGGAGGAGCAGGCATGACTGTGCGCGAGATTCTGAAAATGGGCGACGTCCGCTTGCTGCGCACGGCACAGCCGGTGTCGGCCTTCGATACCGATGCCTTGCACCTGCTGGTCACGGACCTGCTGGACACCATGCGTGCGGCCAATGGGGCCGGGCTGGCCGCACCGCAAATCGGCGTGGACTTGCAAGTCGTGATCTTTGGTTCTCATGCGCGCAACCCCCGCTACCCCGACCGCCCCATCGTGCCGCCCACGGTGCTGGTCAACCCGGTGATCACGCCTTTGTCGGATGTGACCGAAGACGACTGGGAAGGCTGTCTTTCCGTGCCCGGCATGCGAGGTGTCGTACCGCGCTGGTCGCACATCCGCTACACCGGTTTCGACCAATTCGGTGACCCGATTGACCGCAGTGTCGAGGGCTTCCATGCCCGCGTGGTGCAGCACGAGTGCGACCACCTGTGGGGCAAGCTCTACCCCATGCGCATGAGCGATATGAGCCAATTCGGCTTCACCGAGGTCTTGTTTCCTGGCATTGCGGCCGCGCAAGACGACTAGGGCTTGAGCGACCCGGCAAGCCCATTCCGATGAGGTTCTATCGGACGGGCATTGCGCTTGGACTGGCGCAGGCGCGCAATTCAACTGCGCATAACAAATTGCCTAAACAACACAAATTTCATTAATACAATGGTTAACTTTTTGAAACATTGTGGGTGTGAAGGCGGTAAGGTGCACTAAGTAGTAGCGTGCTTGCTTTCTTGCTGAGGGTCTCGCAATTCGAAGGGGTTCGTAGTGCGCGGGGCTATCGCCTGACACTGCTGTTTTTGGCCTGATCGCTGATGGGGGAACGTCCATGAAAAAGTGCTACCGATGGTGTGTTTTGCTGACGGCACTGTGTGTTGCGTCTGCCTGTACGGCCCAAATTCGCGTCGGCCAGACGGCCGGTTTTAGCGGCACGGTGAGTGCGACCGTCAAAGAGGCAACTGCCGGCGCCAAGTTGTACATCGACGATGTCAATGCCAAGGGCGGCGTCAATGGACAAACCATTGAACTGATTTCTTTGGACGATCAATTTGAGCCCGACCAGGCTGCCGCCAATGCGCGCAAGCTGATCGAGGAGCACAAGGTGGTCGCCCTGTTCCTCACCCGCGGAACGCCGCACAACTTGGCCATATTGCCCTTGTTAGAACAATACGGTGTGCCTTTGGTGGGCCCGTCGACCGGCGCCATGGTGCTGCACGAGCCGGTTCTAAAGCATGTGTTCAATGTGCGCGCGCCCTACCAGCGCGAAGCGGAAAAAGGCATTGCCCAACTGCTGGCCATGGGGTATTCGCGCATTGGCTTGGTGTACGTGGACGACAGCTTTGGCACCGACGGCTTGGCAGGGGCGCTCAAGGGCTTTGAAGCCGCCAAACTGGCGCCCGTGTTTCAGGAAAAGTTTGACCGCAAAAAGCCCGATTTCGGCCCGATCGTGGCGCGCACATTGCCAGCCCATGCGCAGACAATTTTCATTCTGGGCTCGGGCCAAGCGGTGGTGGATGGCATTGCAGCGTTTCGGGCCGCGGGTGTGCAGGCCCAGTTTGCGACCTTGTCCAACAACGCATCAAGTGGCTTTATCAAACTCTTGGGGGCCAACGCGCAGGGCCTGATCGTGACACAGGTGTTTCCGTCGGAGCGCGCCTCGTCTTACCCCCTGGTGGCCCAGGCACAGGCTTTGTCCACTGCCAAGGGCACCGGGGAAATCAGCCCGGCCATGCTGGAAGGTTTTGCCTCTGCCAAAGTGCTGGTGGAAGCGATACGTCGGGCAGGCAAAAAGCCGTCGCCGAGCAAAATTCAAGCGGCTCTCGAGGGGCTGCAGAACTTTGATATTGGCGGACTGGTGATCAACTACTCCAAGCAAAACCACACAGGACTGGTGTTTTCAGATCTTTCTGTCGTTACCGCCAACGGCAAATTCAAGCGCTGAGCGGCTTGCTCGTCTGCTTCAGCGCCAAAGCGACGTCCCGTACCAAGGCAGGGCCCCGGTAAATCAGGCCGGTGTAAATCTGCACCAGGTTGGCCCCTGCTTCCAGGTGGCCTACCGCGTCGGCGCCGCTCTGCACACCACCCACGCCGATGATGGGAAAGTCCGGCCCCAGCGCGCTGCGCAGACCCCGTATCACCTGGCGGCTCATGTCGCGCACCGGCGCGCCCGACAGGCCACCTGCTTCGTTGGAGTGGGGCAGCCATTGCACCGCCTCGCGCGCCAGCGTGGTGTTGGTGGCAACCACGCCGTCCATCTGGTGGCGTTGCAGCGTGGCGGCAATGGCGGCAATTTGCTCCGCGTCCAGGTCGGGAGCAATTTTCAAAAACAAGGGCACGTGTTTGGGCCTGCGCTGGCCCTGCGCGTCCGTGCGGACATATTGCTGTGCGAGCTCTTGGCGACGCTGTGCCAAAGCACCCAGCAGGCCATCTAGCGCCTCGTCGCTTTGCAGCGCACGCAGGTTTTTGGTGTTGGGGCTGGAGATGTTGATGGTCACATAGTCGGCATGGGGGTAGACGCCTTCCAGACAGGCGAGGTAGTCGTCGGTGGCGCGCTCCATCGGCGTGGCGGCGTTTTTACCAATGTTCAGGCCGAGCAGCAGGCCCGGGGTGTGTGCGCGCCGCAGGGCCGAGCGCTGCACATTGGCCACAAAAGCGTCCAGACCCTGGTTGTTAAAGCCCAGGCGGTTGATCAAGGCCTGCGCATCGGGCAGGCGGAACATGCGCGGTTTGGGGTTGCCGCTTTGGGCCAGCGGCGTGACCGTGCCGACCTCGACAAAGCCAAAACCCATGGCACCCAAGCCGTCAATGCAGCGGGCGTTCTTGTCCAAGCCTGCAGCCAAGCCCACCCGGTTGGGAAAGCGCAGCCCTGCGAGCGTGACCGGGTCATGCACCTGCGGCTGCGCATAGAGTTTTGCCAGCACAGTGCCCTGCGTGCGGGCCACCGCATTGAGCGTGAGGTCGTGGGCGGCTTCCGGGTCCATGCGGAATAAAAAGGGGCGGACCAGGCCGTAGGGCACAAGAGACATCGGATAATTCCAGTTACATTCTTTTCACAATAACGCCGATTTTCCCAGATGAACACCACCAATCCACAAACACCTGTGCAAACTGTTTCACAAAGTAGCGCGCTGACCCAAGACGAACTCAAAACGCTGGTGGGGCAGGCGGCTTTGCAGTACGTGGTGCCTGGCGA
>CANBQX010000050.1 GCA_947371775.1 Comamonadaceae bacterium | reverse complement strand
ATGGTGAAGCTGATGTACAGCGCCAGCGCAATCAGCGTGATGCCGGCAAACCAGACATCAAACTTGACGGCCAGCAGCGTCAGCACCAAACCCACTTCAATCAGGGTGGGAATGATGCTGTAGAGCGAGAACGACACCAGTGAATGCACGGCGCGGGTGCCGCGCTCAATGTCGCGCGTCATGCCCCCGGTCTGGCGATCCAGATGAAAGCGCAAGCTCATGGAATGCAAGTGCCGGAACACGCCCAGTGAAATGCTGCGCGCCGCACCTTCCGTGGCTTTAGAAAAAACCAAATCTCGCAATTCGGCAAACAGCGAGGTGGACAGGCGCAGCGCCGCATAGCCCACCAGCAATGCCACCGGCACCACCAGCACTGCAGTGACAGCGCCCGGTTGGGGAGTCATGGTGTCGACCAGCGTTTTGAGCAAGAGCGGCACGCCCACATTGGCCACCTTGGCACCCACCATGAGCGACAGGGCGACCACCACCCGCCACTTGTAGGCCCACAGATAGGGGAACAAGCGCTTCAGGGTGCTCCAGTCGCCGGCCTTGCGCCCGGGGGCATCGCTCGCAGCGGCGCCGCTGGCGGCAGGCAAAGTACGGGGGGAGTCGGCAGACGGGCCAAAGGAGCGCATGGGAGACAATTCAAAGCAACAAACTCCGATTGTGCCCATGTCCACTTTGCCTCACGCCACGTCCGCCCCTATCGCCACCCCTTCAGCCCCTGCTGGCGTTGAATTGCCCACCGACCAGGTGCTGGTGCTCAAGGTGATTCCCATGCCGGGCGACTGCAACGCCAATGGCGACATTTTTGGCGGCTGGGTGATGGCGCAGGTGGACCTGGCAGGTTCGGTGCTGCCGGCGCGCTACACGCAGGGCCGCATGGCCACCGTGGCGGTCAACGAGTTCATCTTCAAACAGCCGGTGCGTGTGGGCGACATCCTGTCGTTTTTCTCGAAAGTGTCACGGATTGGTCGCACCTCCATCACCGTCAAAGTAGAGGTGTTTGCCGAACGCTTTCGCACCCAAGGCCAGTACATCAAAGTGACCGAAGCCCTTGTGACGTATGTGGCTATTGATGACCAGGGACGGCCTCGCGAAATTCCCAAAAATTGACTCTGTCAAAACAAAATTGTCAGTATTTGTTTCTCTGTCAGTAACAACCCTATCAAGGATTTCGAGGTAGCCCGCTATAAATCGACTGCACAACACAAGGAGACATGGTGCAGTTTTTTCAATTGCTGATCAGCGGGGTAGCGCAGGGCTGCATCTACGGTCTGATCGCGATGGGCTTTGTGCTCATTTACAAGGCGACCGAGACCGTTAGCTTTGCCCAAGGCGAACTGATGATGCTGGGCGCATTTGCGGGCCTGGTGGGCATGACCATTCTGGGCTGGCCCTACTGGGCTGCGGTCCTGGCTGCGGTCGTGGGCATGGCGCTCTTGGGCGCGCTGATCGAGTTTGCCGTCATCCGGCCCATCCTGGGGCAGCCTGCGTTTTCCATCGTCATGCTCACCATTGGCATTGGCTATGTGGCGCGGGGCCTGATCACCATGATCCCGGGCATGGGCACCGACACCCTGGCGCTGCCGGTGCCTTACAAGGACGAGATCTGGCGCGTCGCCGGTCTGGTGCTCAATGTGGAGCAGATGGTGGTGATCGCCGCCACCGGCGTGCTGTGTGCCCTGCTGTTTGCCTTGTTCCGCTACAGCAAACTGGGCATTGCCATGCAGGCGGCCTCCCAAAACCAACTGGCGGCGTATTACATGGGCATTCCCGTCAAGCGTTTGAACGGCATTGCCTGGGGTCTGGCTGCGGCGGTCGCTTGCATTGCAGGCCTGCTGCTGGCACCTATTACCTTTGTGCACGCCAACATGGGCTTCATCGGTCTCAAAGCCTTTCCCGCGGCGGTGGTCGGCGGCTTCGGCAGCTTGCCCGGCGCGATTGTGGGTGGGGTGGTGATCGGGCTGGTGGAGTCTTTTTCCGGGTTTTACCTGCCGGATGGTTTCAAAGACACCGCCGCCTACATCGTGGTGCTGGTGATGCTCATGGTCAAACCCAACGGCCTGTTTGGCGAAAAACTCCGCAAAAAGGTCTGATCCCATGCGCTTCATCTTCAAAACTGCCTACACGCAGGACATATCGCTGGCCAAGCACGGCGGCCACACCTTTTGGTACAGCGTGCTGCTGCTAGCGTTGCTGGCAGCACCGTGGCTGTTTACCGAATACTGGCTGGCGCAACTGACCTTTGTGCTGATTTACAGCATCGCCGCGCTGGGCATCATGCTGCTGGCGGGCTTTACCGGTTTGTTTTCGCTGGGGCACGCGGCCTTCTTGGGCGTGGGCGCCTACACGCAGGCGGTGCTGAGCAATGCGGGTGTGCCCTTCCCCGTGGCGCTGGCCGGTGCTGGCGCCCTGTCGGCCGCCGTGGGCTGGGTGGTCGGTCTGCCCGCTCTGCGGGTCAAAGGCATTTACTTGGGCATGGCAACGCTGTCTTTCGGCTTCATCGTCGAAGAGGTGCTGGCCCGCTGGGAGTCGGTCACCGGGGGCAATGCGGGCATGCACATTGGAAAACCCGACCTGTTTGGCTGGGTGCTGGAGACCGAAGTTCAGTTTTACTTTTTGTGCCTGCTGATCACGGTCCTGGCCACGCTGGGCATCGTGAACTTGCTGCGCGCGCCCACAGGCCGGGCGTTTGTGGCCATCCGGGATTCTGAGATCTCCGCGCAAAGCATGGGTATTCACCTGGCGCGCTACAAAACGCTGTCGTTTGCGCTGTCGGCCGGCTTGGCAGGCGTGGCGGGTGCGCTCTATGTGCACAAGCTGCAGTTCATTTCGCCCGACCAGTTCAATATTTTGCAGTCCATCGACTTGCTGCTGATGATTGTGATTGGCGGCCTGGGCTCCATCCACGGCGCGTTTTTGGGTGCGATTTTCCTCATCACCATGCCGCAGCTGATTGCCATGGTCAAAGACTACCTGCCCACTGTGGTGGGTCAGGCACCTGGCCTGCAGGGCTTGGTTTATGGCCTGGTGCTGATCGCCTTCGTGCTGTTTGAGCCCATGGGCCTGTATGGGCGCTGGCTCAAGGTGCGCACCTACATAGAGATGTTTCCGTTCTACCGCAAAGGCATGTTCAAGCGGCAGAAATCCTTTCAAAAATCGGACCGCCTGAAATGACCGCGACCCTTTTATCGGCCCACAATTTGAGCGTGCGCTTCGGCGGCGTGCTGGCGGTCAACAACGTCAGCTTCGACGTCAAGCAGGGCGAGGTGTTCACACTGATCGGCCCCAACGGCGCGGGCAAGACCACGGTGTTCAACCTGATCAGCCGCATCTACACCCCCACCACGGGCACCATTGACTACCAAGGGCCTAAGGGCTTGGTTAAATTGACCGACCAGGCGCCGCAGGATGTGGCGGCTTTGGGCATAGCGCGAACCTTTCAAAACATCGAATTGTTCGAGCACGCCTCGGTATTGCACAACCTCTTGATCGGTCGCCATACGCACCGCCAAAGTGGTTTCTGGCAAGACCTGTTCTTTACGTCGACGGCCCGTGAAGCCGAGCTGCAATCGCGTGAAAAAGCCGAAGAAGTCATCGACTTTTTGAACCTGCAGCACTACCGCGATACCTTTGTGGCAGGCCTGCCCTACGGCGTGCGCAAGGTGGTGGAAATGGCGCGCGCACTGTGCACCGAACCCAAGCTTTTGCTGCTGGACGAGCCCTCCTCCGGCTTGAACGTGGAAGAAACCGACGACATGGCTTTTTGGATCCAGGACATTCAACAAGAACTCGGCATCAGCGTGCTCATGGTGGAACACGACATGGGCCTGGTATCCAAAGTCTCTGACCGCGTGCTGGCCATGAACCAAGGCGAGGTGCTGGCCATGGGCACGCCGCGCGAAGTGCAAAACGACCCCGGCGTGATCGAGGCCTATCTGGGCACGGTGGACGACGTGTCCTCGCTGCGCCGCCCCGTGGGCTTGAGCCCGCGCGTCAACGCAGGAGGTGCGCCATGAGCAGTCTGCCACCCGCCATCAGCGACCAGCCGGTGCTCAAGCTCCTGAACGTGGAAAGTGCCTACGGCCCGATCAAAGCAATCAGGGGTGTGAGCCTTCAAGTGCGGCGCGGCGAGATTGCAGCCGTGCTGGGCTCCAACGGCGCCGGTAAAACCACGATTCTGAAAACCATCTCCGGCATCATCGATCCGCGCAAAGGCTCGGTCGAGTTCAAAGGCCAGGACATCACCGCCAAAGACCCTTCGTTCATCGTGCAGCAAGGCCTGAGCCATGTGCCCGAAGGCCGCGAGGTTTTTCCTCTGCTGAGTGTGCGCGACAACCTGCTGATGGGCGCCTACACCCGCAGCGACCGCGATGGCGTGGCGCGTGATATCGAAACGGTGTACGGCTACTTTCCGATTCTGCGCGAGCGCAGCACCCAGGACGCGGGCCTGTTGTCAGGCGGTCAGCAGCAGATGCTGGCCATTTCGCGCGCCTTGATGGCCAACCCCGATTTGATTTTGCTGGACGAGCCCAGCCTGGGCCTGAGCCCCAAGCTGACCAAAGAGATTTTCGAGATTGTGGTGCGCATCAACCGCGAGCGGGGCACCACGATTTTGCTGGTCGAGCAAAACGCCAACATGGCACTCAATGCCTCGGACTACGGCTACGTGCTGGAAAACGGACGCATTGTGATGGAAGACACCTGCGCCCATCTGCGCGAGAAGGACGACATCAAAGAGTTCTACCTCGGGCTCAAAGAAGCCGGCGTGCGAACCGAGCGCCGCTGGAAAAAGAAAAAAACATGGCGCTAAACCCTATGTTGTTCACCCCCTACACCCCGACCCCCCTTAGCGCCGCAGCCAGCGGCCACGCATTTGTATGACGCAACTTTGGGATCTCAGCCACATCCAGCCCCAGCACGAAGTCGTGCTGTCCGGCGAAACTATTCCCGCCCTGTTTTGGAACGCGGTAGCCCAGCGCGGGCCCAATGTGTGGATGCGCCAAAAGCACCTCGGCCTGTGGCGCAGCTGGACCTGGAACCAGACTGCCGAAGCGGTGCAAGAAATTGCCGGTGGTCTGCTGAGCCTGGGCTTTGCCAAAGGCGAATGCGCCTCGATCCTGGCCAACACCCTGGTGGAATGGGTGTGGGCCGATCTGGCCGTGCTGTCGGCCTGTGGCGTGTCCAACGGCATCTACCCCACCGACGCCAGCAGCCAAGTGGAATACCTGTGTGAAGACTCACGCACCGTGGTGCTGTTTGTTGAAGACGACGAGCAGCTCGACAAAGCGCTGGAAGTGCGGGCAAACCTGCCGCTGCTGCGCAAGATCGTGGTGTTTGACATGGAAGGGCTGCGCAAGCTCGACGATCCGGACATCATCAGCCTGGACGCCTTGCGTGTGCTGGGCAAGGCGTATTTGGCGGCCCACCCCAAAGCCTTAGAGACGCGCGTTGCGCAGTGCCAGCCCGAGGACCTGGCGATTTTGGTCTATACCTCGGGTACCACCGGCAAGCCCAAAGGCGCCATGCATTTGCACCAGGGCTTGGTCTACACCGTGCGTGGCTACAACACCTTGGTCGCACAGGACGAGACCGATGAGCGCATGTGCTTTTTGCCGCTGTGCCATATCGCAGAGCGCATGGGTGGAGAGTACTTTGCGCTGTACACCGGCTCCAAAATCAACTTTGTTGAGAACCCCGAGACCATCCCCGAGAACGTGCGTGAGATCGCCCCCACCGTCTTCACGGCCGTGCCGCGTGTGTGGGAGAAGTTTTACTCCGGCGTCATGATTTCGCTCAAAGAGGCGGGCGCACTGCAACAAGCGGTGTATGCCTGGGGCATTGGTGTGGGCCATCGCATTGCCGACCTGGTGCTGGCTGGCAAGCCGGTGGGCCAGGGGCTGCGCATGCAGTTCCGCCTCGCGCAGTGGCTGGCGCTCAACAATGTGCGCAAGCTCATCGGCATTCACCGCGCCCGCTTTTTGGTCACAGGCGCTGCGCCCATTTCGCCTGATTTGGTGCGCTGGTACCTGGCGCTGGGTGTGCCCATGCTCGAGGTCTGGGGCATGACCGAAACTTGCGGCGCCTCCACCGGCGTGCCGGCCACGGCGATCAAGCCAGGATCGATCGGCCCGGCAGCCGGCTTTAACGAAGTGCGACTGGACCCCGCCACCGGCGAAATTTTGGTGCGCGGCAAGAACGTGTTTGCCGGCTACCTCAACCTGCCCGAGAAAACCGCAGAAACCATAGACGCCGACGGCTGGCTGCACACCGGTGACGTGGGCGTGTGCGACGCCGATGGCTACTTCCGCATCACCGACCGCATGAAGGACATCATCATCACGGCGGGTGGCAAAAACATCACGCCGAGTGAGCTGGAAAACGACCTGAAGTTCTCGCCTTACATCACCGATGCCGTGGTCATCGGTGACAAGCGGCCCTACCTGACCGTCATCATCATGATCGACCAGGAGAACGTCGAGAAGTATGCGCAGGACATGGATGTGCCGTTCAGCAACTACGCCAGCCTGACCCGTGCACCCGAGGTGCAGGCGCTGATCCAAGGCGAGCTCGAACGGGTCAACAAAAAATTTGCGCGCGTGGAACAGATCAAAAAGTTCTTCTTGCTCGACACCCAGCTCAGCGCCGAGGACGAAGAACTCACACCCACCATGAAACTCAAGCGCAAGCTGGTGGAGAAGAAATACACGCCGCAGATCGAAGCCATGTACGCGGGCTAGAGCCGCGATTCAGCCCCTCTATTTTCAACATCCACTATTGCCAACTTCTATGAACCTACCCACTTTCAAACTCTCTTCGCTGATCTGCCTCGCCGTGAGCATGCTCGCTGGCGGCGCACTGCATGCCGCCGAACAGCAAGGCATTAGCAAAACCGAAATCGTGGTGGGCACCATCCAGGATTTGTCCGGCCCCTTGGCGGGCTACGGCAAGCAAGCCCGCAACGGCATGCAGCTGCGCATCGAAGAGCTCAATGAGCAAGGCGGTGTGCACGGACGCCAGATCAAGCTGCTGGTCGAGGACTCGGGCTACGACCCCAAGCGTGCCGTATTGGCCGCCCAAAAGCTGGTGAACCAAGACAAGATTTTCATCATGGCAGGTCATTTGGGGACGGCGCAAAACAATGCCGCCATGCCCATCCAGTTTGAAAAGAAGGTCGTGAACTTCATGCCGCTGACCGCAGCGCGCGAAATGTACGAAGCGCCTAATGAGCTGAAATACGCGCTCTTGAGTTCGTACTACGACCAAATGCGCATTTCTTTGCCGCAAATGGTGGCCGACAAGAACGCCAAAAAAGTCTGCATCATTTACCAGGACGACGAATTTGGACTGGAAGTGTTGCGGGGTAGCGAAGCCGGTCTCAAGACCATCAATATGGAATTGACCGAAAAAACCTCGTTCAAGCGCGGTGCGACGGACTTCTCCAGCCAGGTCGCCAAAATGAAATCCGCATCCTGCGAACTGGTGGTCTTGGGCACCATCATTCGCGAGACGATTGGAACCGTGGCTGAAGCGCGCAAGACCGGTTTCAGCCCGGTGTTTTTTGCATCGGTGGCGGCCTACACCGACCTGATCCACAAGCTCGGCGGCAAGGCGATGGACGGCATCTACGCCACCATGGTGGTGCAGAACCCCTACACCGACGAGGCTTCGCAACCCATTCGCTTTTGGGCCAACAAATACAAGACCAAGTTCAACGAAGAGCCCGCCGTGTTCTCGGCCTACGGCTACATCATGATGGACATCATGATCCAGGCCGCGCAAAAAGCCGGCCCCCAGCTGACCACCGATAGCTTCGTCAAAGCCATGAACAGCCTGACGGTGCCCAGCGACATTTTCGGCACCCCCAAGCTCACCTACACAGCCACCAAGCGGCTGGGCAGCGAGTCGTCCCGGCTGTCGCAAATTCAAGACGGCAAGTGGAAAACTGTTCCCAACGGCAAGTAAGCGCCACCCCTTTTTTTCGTTAACCCTAGGAGAAACCCATGCGTTTTCAACCCAAGTACTTTGTAGCCGCAGTGGCTGCGGCATTGGCCCTCGTGGGCACACTGTCCCATGCCGGACAGCAAGGTGTGACCAAAGACGAAATCATCCTGGGTTCGATCCAGGATTTGTCGGGCCCACTGGCCGGATTTGGCAAGCAGGCGCGTCTGGGCATGATGTTGGCCGTTGATGAAATCAACGAGCAAGGCGGACTCAACGGCCGCAAGCTCAAATTGTTGGTCGAAGACGATGGCTACGATCCCAAGAAATCGGTGCTGGCGGCCCAAAAGCTGGTCAACCAGGACAAGATTTTCATGATGCTGGGTCACATTGGTACCGCCCAAAACATGGCGGCGATGCCGGTGCAGTTTGAAAAGAACGTGATCAACTTTTTCCCGATCACGGCGGCGCGCGAAATGTACGAGCCCTTTCACCGCCTGAAGTACTCATTTGCGGCCACCTACTTTGACCAAATGCGCATTGCATTGCCCAGTCTGGTCAAAGAAAAGGGTGTGAAAAAAGTGTGCACGATTTACCAGGATGACGACTTCGGCCTGGAAGTTTTGCGGGGCGCCGAGGCGGGTCTCAAAACACTGAACATGGAATTCACCGAGAAAACCTCGTACAAGCGTGGCGCCACCGACTTCTCGTCGCAGGTCTCCAAGCTGCAGTCCAGCGGCTGCGAGATGGTGGTCTTGGGCACCATCATCCGTGAAACCATCGGCACCATTGGCACTGCGCGCAAGCTGGGCTTCAGCCCTATCTTCCTGGGCTCGAGCGCGTCGTACACCGACTTGATCCACAAAATCGGTGGCAAGGCCATGGACGGCCTCTACGCCACCATGACGGTGCAAAACCCCTACCTCGATGAAGCCTCGCAGCCCATCCGGTTCTGGGCCAACAAGTACAAAACCAAGTTCAACGAAGACCCCACTGTCTTCTCGGTCTATGGGTACATCATCGTCAACACCTTTGCCAATGCCGCCAACAAAGCCGGTAAAAACCTGACCACCGACAGCTTCATCAAAGTCATGGACACCATGACGATTGAGCCGGACATCTTTGGTGCGGCAAAGTCCACCTTCTCGCCCACCAAGCGCTTGGGCAGCGATGCATCCCGCCTGTCGCAAATCCAGGACGGCAAATGGGTTGCCGTTTCGGGCTACGTGAGCGCGGCTTCGGTGAAGTAAATCCCGCAGCAGGCCGCTAGTGCGGCCAGGTAGGTCTAAGGCAGCAGGAATTCGTTTCTGCTGCTTTTTTTGTGAAAATTAACAGGCCACCAGCGAAGAGCGGGCATGCGCGCTACATTTCAACCATGGGTAAATTGCAAAAGTCATTTCCAAAGTCCACCGAGCCGGTTTTGACCGCCGCGGCAGGGTTTAGCGGACTGCTGGTGAAGATTGATTACCTGAGCGAGGCCGAAGTGGCGCAGGTGCGTCATGCCTACCGATTTGCCGACGAGGCACACCTGGGGCAGCTGCGCAACAGTGGCGACCCGTACATCACCCACCCGATTGCCGTGGCCAGCCAGTGCGCCGAATGGAAGCTGGACGCCCAAGCCCTGATGGCTGCGCTCTTGCACGACGCCATGGAAGACTGCGGCGTCACCAAAGTCGAGCTGATCGAAAATTTCGGCTCGCCAGTGGCCGAGTTGGTGGACGGACTGACCAAGCTCGACAAGCTGTCGTTCAACACCCGCGAAGAAAACCAGGCCGAGTCTTTCCGGAAAATGCTTTTGGCCATGGCGCGCGATGTGCGGGTCATATTGATCAAGCTGGCCGACCGCACCCACAACATGCGCACCATGAGCGACATGCCGCGCGCCAAGTGGGGGCGCATTGCGCAGGAAACCCTGGACATCTACAGCCCCATCGCGCACCGCCTGGGCCTGAACCAAACCTACCGCGAGTTGCAAGACCTGGCCTTTCGGCACCTGCTGCCCTGGCGCTACGCAGTGTTGTCCAAGGCAGTCGATAAAGCCCGCAGCCGACGCCGCGACTTGTTGCAAAAAGTCCAGAAAGAGATGGAGGCGACTTTTGCGAGCCACGGTATGCCCGTGCGTATCGCCGGACGTGAAAAGTCGCTCTACTCCATTTACCGCAAGATGCACGACAAGCACCTGAGCTTTGCGCAGGTGACCGATGTCTATGGCTTTCGCGTGCTGGTGCCCCAAATTACCGACTGCTACACCGCGCTCGGGCTGTTGCACCAGCTGTACAAACCCGTGCCTGGCAAGTTCAAAGACCATATCGCAATTGCCAAGGTCAATGGCTACCAGTCGCTGCACACCACGTTGGTGGGCCCGGCCGGCATCAACGTGGAGTTTCAAATGCGCACCGAGGCCATGCATGTGGTCGCTGAATCGGGTGTGGCGGCCCACTGGCTGTACAAGGTCAACAACCCCCAAGACAAGGCCAACGACAGGCTGGGCACGCAGTGGTTGCAGTCGCTGCTGGACATCCAGGATGAGACCCGTGACGCGGCGGAGTTTTGGGAGCACGTCAAGGTCGATTTGTTCCCCGACGCGGTATATGTGTTCACGCCCAAGAGCCAGATCCTGGCCATGCCGCGCGGAGCGACCGTGGTGGATTTTGCCTATGCCATCCACAGCAACGTGGGCGACCGCACCATGGCCGCGCGCATCAACGGCGAGCAGGTGCCGCTGCGCACCACGCTCAAAAATGGCGACGTGGTCGAGGTCGTTACGGCCCCCGATGCCACGCCCAACCCCGCGTGGCTGAGCTTTGTGCGCACAGGGCGTGCGCGCTCCAAAATCCGCCACCACCTCAAGACCATGGAGCTGACCGAGTCCGAAGAGCTTGGCAGCAAACTGCTGGCCCAGGCGCTGCGCGCTGAAGGGATTGAGGCCTTCCCCGATCCGCAAACAAGGGCCTCGGTATGGGACAAATTGCTGCGCTTTACCGGCAGCAAAAACCGCCAGGAACTGCTCACTGACATCGGCCTGGGCAAACGCATCGCCAATATCGTGGCCAAGCGCTTGGTGCTGCTGCTGGGCGATGTCGGCGAGAAGCCAGACGCCTTGCTGCTGACACGCGAGCGTTTTGCGGCGGGCAATTCCCATGGCATGGGCACCCTCACGCTGGATGGCAGTGAAAACGCCTCGGTGAAATTTGCGCACTGTTGCCGCCCCATTCCAGGCGACGCGATTGTGGGTTACCTGGGGCGTGGCGAAGGCTTGGTCGTGCACTCCGCCGAATGCCCTACCGCCGTACGCCTGCAGCACAAAGACGGCGAGCGTTTCATGGGTGTGGAGTGGAGCGACGAGCCCACCCGGGCCTTTGAAGTGGACTTGGCCGTGACCGTCAACAATGGCAAGGGGGTGATGGCCCAGGTCGCCTCGGCCCTGGCCACCTCGGAAGCCGACATCGTGCACATTGAGACGGCGCCGGACAGCACGCAGGACGTCAAAGAGCTGCTTTTTGTGATCGCCGTGCGCGACCGCGCGCATCTCGATGCGGTGTTGGCCAAACTCAAACGGTCGCCGGTGGTCATGCGCGCGCAGCGCAGCAAACGCGCCGACTAAGCCGCTTCGGGGGGTATCGGTGGAGGTTCAGGTGCTTGCGGGTAGCGCACGTCCAGCACCTCAATCTCGGCCACACGCTCCGGCATGACCAGGCGCAGCACATCACCGACCCAGGCCTTGAGCAAGGTGCGTGCAATCGGCGAGACCCAACTGACTTCACCGAGTGCGCTATTGGCTTCGTCAATACCGACGATGCGCACCGTGCGCTCCTCGTCCACGTCGTCGACATAGGTGACGGTGGCGCCGAAAAAAATCTGCTCACTGCCAAAGTGCAGGCTGGGCTCGGCAATCACCGCCATTTCAAGCCGCTTGGTTAAGAAGCGGATGCGTCGGTCGATTTCGCGCAAACGCTTTTTGCCGTAGATGTAGTCGCCGTTTTCCGAGCGGTCGCCGTTGCTGGCCGCCCAATGCACGGTGTC
>CANBQX010000049.1 GCA_947371775.1 Comamonadaceae bacterium | reverse complement strand
GGCAAAGAATGCTTTGTCGCCGGTGTGAACCCGAAAAAAGCGGGCGAGTCGATTTTCAACATCCCGATCTTTGCGTCAGTCAAAGAAGCGGCACATGAGACCGGTGCCACCGTGTCGGTGATCTACGTGCCACCCGCAGGCGCTGCAGCTGCTATCTGGGAGGCGGTGGAGGCTGACTTGGACCTGGCGATTTGCATTACCGAAGGCATCCCGGTCAAAGACATGCTCGAAGTGCGCAACCGCATGCGCGCCAAAGTGGCCGCCGGTGGCAAAGAAACGCTGCTGCTCGGACCGAATTGCCCCGGTCTGATCACGCCCGATGAGATCAAGATCGGCATCATGCCCGGCCACATCCACCGCAAGGGCCGCATCGGCGTGGTCTCGCGTTCCGGCACCTTGACCTACGAAGCAGTGGCACAGCTCACCGAAATCGGCCTGGGCCAGTCCAGCGCCGTGGGCATTGGTGGCGACCCCATCAACGGCCTCAAACACATTGACGTGATGCGCGCCTTCAACGAAGACCCCGACACCGACGCCGTGATCATGATTGGTGAAATCGGCGGACCCGACGAAGCCGAAGCCGCCCGCTGGTGCAAGCTCAACATGAAAAAGCCCATCGTTGGCTTTATCGCTGGCGTAACTGCGCCCGCAGGCAAACGCATGGGCCACGCCGGTGCGTTGATCAGCGGCGGCGCGGACACCGCAGAAGCCAAACTTGCCGTGATGGAAGAGTGTGGATTCACCATTACCCGAAATCCATCAGAAATGGCGAAATTGTTGAAAGCAATGCTGTAGATCTGGTGGACCTTTGATCCTGCCGAAAACGGGCATAAACCCGTTTTTCGCAAGCATTCGCCCTCGGTACAGGGCGAATTTTGCGATTTTTTCAAGCGCTTTCACTGCGTCGAACCAGGCCTGTTCGGCCTTCAATTGACGACGCATTGTGGGAAAAATCACAAATTAAATTCACAATAATCACCAAACAGTCTTGTTTAGTGATTAGAATTCTTCTGTGCGGCTCGCACACGTCGCGGTGACCGCCGCAAATTCAATTTTTTGAGGGAAAGATTATGAAGTCTGCAATGCAAAAGGGTTTCACCCTGATCGAGTTGATGATTGTCGTGGCGATCATCGGTATTTTGGCCGCCGTGGCCCTGCCTGCGTACCAAGACTACACGGTTCGCGCCAAGGCGTCTGAACTGATTTTGGCTATGGATCCCGCCAAGCTTGCGGTGTCCGAGTATGCGCAAGCGAACAGCGCATTACCCGCGACGACCTCTATGGTGGCGGGCACGAACTTCACAAGCAACAGTTCGAAATACGTAGGCTCTGTTGGATACGCTCTGACTGGCGGCAACGCCGTCGTGACGGTGACGGGAGCGTCTGATCCCCTTTTGAGCGGCAATACCGTGACTCTGGTGGGCACTTTGAATGGCACGATAGTTAATTGGGCGTGCAATCCCGCTGGAACGAATGCTGGCACTATTTCTAAAAAATACCTGCCGGCTACCTGCCAGTAAAGCGCGGCGTGCTCTTTTGTAGTTTCTACGAAGGAGCGCCCCTTGAGTTAACCGCCTTCGGGCGGTTTTTTTATGGAAGTGCTTTGTTGCAGGACAGACATGACGTCTGAGAGAAAAACCTTCACCTTCAGCGATGGCTTGCTGGTGTTGTTGATGGTCTTGCCTTGGATCAATCCTCTGGGTGACTGGCCTGTACCGACTCTGCAACCTATGTTGCTGGTCGTCACATGTATTTCTCTCATGGCCATCGTGATGGCCCTCGTGCCCACCACACCACAGGCGCTGTGGCGCGCGGTCTGCACAGGATGGGTCATTGCTGCAGGTGTCAATACCGCATTTGCTTTGCTGCAGTACCTGCAATGGGACGGCTCACTGCACCCTTGGGTCAGCGTCACGCCGCCGGACCAAGTGTTTGGCAATGTCCGGCAGCGCAATTTGTTTGCGACTCTTTGCGCTATGGGCTTGGCAGCTGTCGTTTGGCTCGGCCATCCAAAAAAGGGCGAGTCGTCCGCACTCGGCCCTGAGCGACGCTGGCGTCGAAACGCGGGTTCGACCGCTGCTTTTCTGGGCGCGGGCTTGGCGATTTCCGGCTCGCGCACCGGCATGGTGGAGCTGGCGGTGCTTTGGTGCCTTGCCATGCTGTGGGCTGAACGAGCTGAAACTTGGCGCGCCTGGTGCTGGGAAAACGGCAACTTGTGTTGGGCCAGTTTGGCCTATGGAATCGCGAGTGGCATTGCCGTGCTGCAGAACCATCCGGCCGCCGCCACAATTGGCCGCCTGATTAAGGGCGAAGACGTTGCCGGATGTGCTGGTCGCAAGGTCATTTGGTTGAATGCCTGGCAGTTGATCATGCAAAAGCCGTGGCGGGGCTGGGGCTGGGGTGAGTTTGGTTACGCCCAGTTCATGAATATCGTGGACGGCGCGCGAGTTTGCAATTTCACCGACAACGCCCACAATTTGCCCTTGCACATCGCTGTAACTTTGGGTGTACCCATTGCTCTGCTCATTATGTTCATCGTGGGGTATTGGATCTACCGCGCCCGACCGTGGCTTGCACCGACTGCCAGCCAACAATTGGCCTGGGCGCTGCTGGCGCTGATCGCTTTGCATAGTCTGCTGGAATATCCATTGTGGTACGGCGAATTTCAACTGGTGGTCGCGCTGAGTGTTTGGTATCTTTACGGCTGTCGATTGCAGGGTGAATCGGCAAATGAATGGCTTGGCACGCCAGTGCTGAGGACGCCTGTTTGGCGAACTCTGTCGGTGGCATTTGCAGGCATTGCATTGGTGGTGTGCGGCTTGGTTGCCGACAGTTACAGCCGCGTTCAATTGCTGTTTGTTCCTCCGCAATTACGCCCCGTGGAATTTTCCAAAGGCGTACCCTTGAAGCGCAGAGATGTGATGCTGTTTACGAACGAAGTGAGCTTTGCGAGTTTAAGTGTGGAACTAACGCCGGAAAATGCGCAGTCGAGTTTAGACATTGCAAGTCATTTGTTGCATGGCTATATCAGTCCCTTTGGCATTGAGCGAGTGATAGCAAGTTTGAATTTGCTGGATCGAACCGAGGAGGCGCAGTTTTATGAGGCGCGCTATGCTGCGGCTCTGCCTGATGACTATGCCAAGTGGCTCGCTGCCGGCCGAAAATCAAACTTCTTTAAAACCAGCACTACACCTTGACCTATGTCGACATTGCAACTTCGCTCCAAGTTGAAGGCCAGCGGCCTGCACCTGGCCTGTAGCGCATTGCTGGCCTGTGTGGCCGCCATTCTGGTGTTTGGCGTGTGGTACCGAGCGCCCTATGGCCAGTTGTCAGGTGCGACGGACCTGTTTTTGCTTATGGTGGGCGTAGATATCGCGCTGGGACCTTTGGCCACATTCGTGGTCTTTAGCACCACCAAAGCGCGCAAAAAGCTGGTGTTTGACCTGGTGATCATTGCCAGCGTGCAACTGGCGGCATTGGGCTATGGCGTGTGGACGGTGTACGTGGCGCGTCCGGTGCATATGGTGTTTGAGTACGATCGCATGCGGGTGGTGCATGCGGTGGAAATCCCGGAAGAATTTTTGAACAAAACGCCGCAGGGCATTGATGCCTTGCCCTTTTGGGGGCCCACCCTGCTGGGCTTGCGCCCGTTCAAAAACAACGACGAACAGACTTCTGCCAATTGGGCTGCGATCAATGGCATTTCATTGTCTAGCCGCCCCGAACTTTGGATGGCCTATGACCAGGCCGTACCGGCCGTACTGAAAGCGGCCAAGCCCGTAACGCAGCTTATCGCTAAGCACCCGCTATTCGCCGCCCAAGTGCAACGCGCCCTGTCGGATGCCAAACACGGCGTGAACGACACCGTGTACCTGCCGCTGGCCAGTCGCGCCAACTTTGGTACCGTGCTCATGGATGCAAGCACAGCGCAACCCTTCGCTGTGCTGCCTCTGGACTCATTTTGAGCAAGGCGGGTTTCGATTTTTCGACGGGAGCCAATGCTGCGCTGCCATGGGCCGTGCTGCCCCTGCTGGTGGCGCCCTGGCTCAACCCATTTACCAGCGGGCCCAATGCGGCGGTCATGCCCTTTCTGGTGGCCTGGGCCTGCACCGCTGTGGTGCTGTTGTGGTGGGCGCTGATCCCGCAAACACCGCAGCAGCGTTTGCGCACTGTGGTACTGGCCTGGGTGGTAGCGGCCAGCGTCAATGCGGCGCTGGGTTTGCTGCAGTATTTCAACGTCAGCCAGCACTGGGCGCCCTGGGTGAACCAGCCCGGGCTGGGAGAGGCCTTTGGCAACCTGCGCCAGCGCAACCAGTTTGCGACTTTGTGCAGCATGGGTTTGGCGGCGCTGGCGTGGTGGGCCTTGGAGTCACAGTCACTTGCTCGACGGTACCGCGCCGGGGTTTTTATCGCAGCGTCGCTCGCGGTGGTGATGGTGGCGGCCATTGCGGCGTCGGGCTCTCGCACCGGAGCGCTGCAGCTCGTGGTGCTGGCGTTGTTGGGCCTCTGGTGGTCGTGCGCTGCGAGACAGTCTGCGCCTGCGAAGGCGGTACTGCTCGTGGTTGTCGCTGCGTTGGTGATTTACCTACTGGCAGCCCTGCTATTGCCCAAGGGGGCGGGCATAGAACATGGCGCACTTGATCGCTGGCCCGAGAGCAGCGCGCAGTGTGCCAGCCGCCTCAATCTGTGGCGCAATGTGCTGTACCTGATTGCCCAAAAACCGCTGTGGGGCTGGGGTTGGGGCGAGTTGGGCTATGCGCACTTCATCACCCTGTACGACGCGCCTTGGGCGGGATTGCGGTTTTGTGAGTTGCTGGACAACGCCCACAACCTGCCCCTGCACTTGGCCGTGGAGCTGGGCGTCCCCGCCGCCCTGCTGTTGTGCGGCGTGGTCGCAGTCTGGATTTGGCGTCGGCGACCCTTGCAGGAAAAGCAACCAGAGCGCCAGCTTGCATGGGCGGTGCTCGCGGTGATGGGTGTCCACAGTTTGTTGGAGTACCCCCTGTGGTACGCCCACTTCCAGGTGGCGGCATTGCTGTGCCTGTGGGTACTGCATGCGTTTCCCAGTGGGGTCGCTTCTGCAAATCGCGCGGAACCGCGCGCGACGGCTTGGGGCCTGCCTGCATGGGGGCTAGGCCTGTTCATTGCGCTGGTCTGCGCGATTGCGCTGTGGAGTTATTGGCGGGTGAGCCAACCCTTTTTGGCACCCGAGGACCGTGCGCCGCAGTACCGGGAACAAAGCTGGGCGCAAATACGCCAAGTCTGGATGTTCTCCGACCAGGTGGACTTTGCTCAACTCGCGGTAACACCGGTCACACCAGCGAACGCGTCGTACATGCAATCGCTGGCCACCGATTTGCTGCATTTTTCGCCCGAACCGATGGTGGTGCAAAAGCTTTTGCAAAGTGCGCAAATGCAGGGCAACGACGCGGATGTGGCGTTTTATGCCAAACGTTTTGAAGCGGCTTACCCGGCGGATTACGGCAACTGGATCACAACACGCCCTTAGACCTCGTGTAGGCCTGCGGCCTCAGCCCGGCACGTTGCCCTCTTCCAAGGCCTCGCGCAGGCACTCATAGGTCGCGCCGCTGACCACGTTGTATAAAAAATGACCTTTGGCATAAAAGCGCCGGGTGCTGAGGTCTACACGCACCACCCGGTCGTTGGGGCAGTATTTGTGGGCCTGTTCCTCTGTCTTGAATTTGCCTGCGGGCTGGTATGCCAATGCGATCCACGGAAAAATCAGCAGACCGACCCCAAGTCCTCGCCACATCATATTGGCTTGTGCCAAGCTATTTAATGGTTGAAATAGTATCCAAGGCCAACCCGAAGAAATCAGAGTCAGACGCAATCGTTTTTGCGCGGCAATGGTTAGCTGTCTTCATATACCCAAAGGAGGCAACGCTGCGATTTTTGTCGAAAGCGCGGTCATCGGCATACACAAATTTGCCACTGGTTATCGCGAAGTCGCCGACGGTCATTTTGGCCAGCTCTGAATAAATCCTGGAGTTTTCAGGTGCTGTGCCATAAAAGTTATTCGGACTTGCATCGCAGGCATTTGAACCGACAAAAACATTGCACGGAAGCTCTAACAATACCTCTGCGTCTCCATTGGAGGCCTGGGATACATACACCGTTCGCATCACCCAACCTTGGAACTTTCCATCCGGTAAAAGTGAAACCAATGATTGAACCAAATTTTTAAATGTTTGGTTTATTTTTATCTGGTTCTGGGTTTGCTGTGCGACAGCATTTTCTGTTCTGAAATTTTCAATAATTCTGCAAAACTGTCGTTGTTGCACCGAGATCGATGGATTGAAGGAGATCCAAACCTCATTCGGGTTTGTTTTCTTCTGCAGATCAATCGCATTGGTGGTGACTTGAACCGGCTGGGTACGCAAGCCAGAAGCTGTCGTGGTTGCCGCTCCGGTCTGCACATTCCCAATGGCAGCCGTGCGCTCTGGTTGCCCATTCTTGGCGGCAACGGGGCTTGGAGCAGTTGTTACTAGGGGCGTGGCGTTGGAACTCGTTGAGCCGGTGAGCGTCAATGAGCAGTCGCGTCGCTTTTCGCCGTTGTTAAAAAATTCTCCCATCGCGACGATCGAGTCCTTGGTGAATGCTTTTCCAACAAGCTTCACCTCGTATTTCTCCTGGCCATTTTGGTTTTGCCAAGTGGCCAAGGCATTGAATTGACTGTTTTTGATGGCGCCCGACAAAACCATTTGGGTCGGTTTTGGGGCATCGGTAATATCTTTAATGCTGTCATTTGCGACAACAATTCTGTTAGCAGTCGTGAAGCCAGCATCGCCTTTTAGATTTTTTCCGCAGACCAGCTTGGCGTCGTAGCTTCCATCAAACTCATTGCTGGCGTTGGCAATTCCTGCAGCTAAAAACTGTAACGAAATACAAAAAATCCGTATAAGAACAGTGCGCATCATATTTTCCAAATAAATAACTATAAATACTTAATTCTGCAAATCGAACTGGATATTACCGTGATCTGTTGTAACAGAGGCGCATTACTACAAAGCATTCACAAAACTCCCGCTCTTGCCGCCGTGCTTTTCGCGCAGAGTGATACCGTTCATGGCCATGCCCCGATCTACTGCTTTGCACATGTCATAAATGGTGAGCAGGGCGACTTGCACGGCGGTAAGGGCTTCCATTTCCACGCCGGTGGGGCCGACGGTTTCAGCCGCAGCGGTGCAACGCACGCCATCAAATCCATCGGCATCCAAGTGGGCAATGGCAAATTCCACCGCGACGCGGGTGAGCGCAATGGGGTGGCACAGAGGAATCAGTTCGCTGGTTTTTTTGGCCGCCATGATGGCCGCGATACGGGCCACACCCAGCACGTCGCCTTTTTTGGCGGTGCCGCCTTCGATCAATGCACGCGTGCTTGCCAGCATTTCGATGCGTCCGGTGGCGATCGCTACGCGTTTGGTGTTGGCTTTGTCGGCCACGTCCACCATGTGGGCCAAGCCTTGGGAGTCGAAGTGCGTGAGTTGGTTCATAGCAAAGATCATAAGGCGGGCTGTTCGGTCGGGGGTTTACCAGGGCTTCACCATTCCCGTGCATCATTCGGGTATGGCAATCACAGATAAAGGTGCGCGTACGCCCAGCGCAGCCAAGTGGCAACCGGCTTGGCGCTGGTGGCGGCCCACCGCCGTGGCGATGGTGTGCGCATGCTTGCCCTTGATGTGGCTGTCGCAGGCGTCCATTGCCGCCGAGACCTTGCCGATGAACACCCTGCCCCACCTGGGTGACGGAGCGGAGATGTCACCCGCAGCCGAGCGTCGGTTGGGGGACAACATCGTTCGCAGCTTGTACCGGGATCCTGACTTTGTCGATGACCCGGTCACCATGGCCTACGTACAAAGCATTTGGCAGCCGCTGCTGGCGGCGTCCAAGGCGCGGGGCGAGATGGCTCCCGAAGTGGCCGACGTTTTTGCCTGGGAGCTGCTGCTCGGGCGCGACCGGTCAGTCAACGCGTTTGCCCTGCCCGGCGGCTATTTTGGGGTGCACCTCGGCCTGGTCGCGGTGGTCAGCAACCGCGATGAGCTGGCGTCGGTGCTCGGCCATGAGCTCAGCCACGTGACGCAGCGCCACATCGCGCGCAACATGGCCCACCAGGCGGCGCAGTCACCCTGGGTGATGGGGGCCATGATTCTTGGCGTCTTGGCCGCTAGCAAAAGCAGCGCCAACAACCAGGCAGCCAGCGCCATGATTACCGGAGGGCAAGCGGTCGCAGCCCAAAGCCAACTGAACTACTCGCGCGACATGGAGCGCGAGGCCGACCGCATCGGTTTTGCCGTCATGACGCAGGCTGGCTATGCGCCGCAAGGCTTTGTGTCGATGTTTGAAAAACTGCAGCAGGCCAACCGGCTCAATGACAGTGGTGGCTTTCCCTACTTGCGCAGCCATCCGCTGACCACCGAGCGCATATCGGACATGCAAAACCGCATCGGCGCGCTGGGCGTCGCTGCCGTACCAGCGCACAACGCCACGTCAACGCCAGACTTGGATCCGCAAATGATTGCTTCGCGCGCCAAGGTGTTGGCCAATCCGGGTGTGGACGCACTGCGTGTGTGGCAGGTCGATGCGCAATCCGATGCCCTATCGGCCAAGCCTGTCGCCGCACAGGCCGCCATTCTTTACGGGGCAACGCTTGCCGCGTTCAAACTGGGAGATTTCGCGTCAGCACAGGGCCTGTGCACGCAATTGCAGCAATACCTTCAACGCCAGGGGGCAGACGCGAGCCTTGCGCAACTGTTGGAAGCAGAAATCGCATTGGGCCAAGGTGATGCCAGCCGCGCGCTTGCCATCTTGGCTGCCAACGCGCAGGACACCTCCAGCCTATGGCAACGGGCGCGCGTTTTGCTGATGGCGCAAGCGCAGATTCGCCAGGGCAATGCGACCATGCTGGCAACAACAGCGGAACGCTTGCGTAACTGGGTTGCCGACCACCCGCGCGACATCATGGCATGGCGTTTGTTGGCCAGTGCGGGCGAAGCGCAAGGGCGCAACGTGGCGGCCATACGCGCACAGGCACAGGCGGACGCACTGGAGCAAGATTGGACTGCTGCCTTGGGCCGCCTGCGTGCAGCGCAAGACCTGGTGCGAGCGGGCCAGTGGGGCTCTATGGGGCCCGACCCCTTGGAAGCCGCCATCGTGGACACCCGCGCCCGCGAAATGACCCAGCTACTTCGGGAACAAGCGGTCCAGCGCTAAGTTGATCACCATGCCGACGGCGGTATACAAGAGCGAGCCCAGTAGCGCTGCGCCAAAGCCATCCACCTCAAAGCCTTCGAGCACGGTGGCCGCGCCCCAAAACATCAGGGCGTTGATGACAAACAAAAACAAGCCCAGTGACAACACCGTCACCGGGAACGTCAGCACCACCAACACCGGGCGTAGCAGCGCATTGAACAAACCCACCACCAAAGCGGCCAGCATGGCTGCGCCAAAGCTGCTCACCTGCACACCGTGGTACAGATGGGCGATTGCCAAGAGTGCTGCCGCGTTCAAAAGCCATTTAGCGAGAATTTTCATAGGGCTACGAGCATAGCGCGTGCCAGTGGCTGTGAGGTACATGCAGCGCAAGCCAGTGAAGGCCTGTTGAGGCAGATCAGTCTGGAGTCGCCGCCCGCGCCTGGCGCCACCGGCCAGCGAGCAGCACCCCCGCAATGCACACGCCGTAGATGCCCCAGTGCACCATCTGCTGCGACTGCGTCAGCCCTGCTTTGGCATTGCCCACATAGTCCATGAGCAGGGGCTCGGACACCAGCATGTGGGCCGCAGTGAAGGCCAGCACCGCTGCGCCCACATCGATGATGATGGGAAAGCGCTCCACCAGTTTGAGCACAAGGCCGCTGCCAAACACGACAATCGGCACGCTCAGCAGCAGGCCGATGATGACCAGGTCAAACGCACCATGCGCCGCACCGGCCACGCCCAGTACATTGTCAACCCCCATGAGCGCATCGGCCACGATGATGGTTTTCATGGCGCCCCAGAAGGTGCTCGCACCTTCACCGTGCTCGTCCTCACTGCCCTGGTCGGCCAGCAATTGGTAGGCGATCCACAGCAAGCCCAGGCCACCGACCAGCATCAAGCCGGGAATTTGGAGCAACCACACCACGCCCACCGTCATGGCCGAGCGCACCACGATCGCGCCTGCGGTGCCCCACATGATCGCTTTGGTCTTGAGGGCGGCCGGCAAATTGCGCGCAGCCAAGGCAATCAAGATGGCGTTGTCCCCGGCCAGCACCAGATCGATCAGCACGATCGACAAGAGCGCCGACCACCAGGGGGAGGAAAACATGTCCATCGCAAGCAACCTTCTGTGAACAGGGGGTGAAAAAGCGCCGATGGTAGCCATGGCGGGCTTGCCCTTTGGGAAACTAGGGGGTTAGCCCGGGGCCGGGGTGCCTGTTCCTTGGCCCGCTATCATCGCGCCTCTTCATTCAAGGTCCCCATGGCAGGCATACACATCACCGACATCGAGTCGGCCATCAACTACTGGCGTGGCAAAGAGCCCTCGCCCGATGGCGTATCGCTCCCTGCGGCCACCCGTGCGCTGGCCGAGGTCTATGCCTTGATGGTGTACTGCCGTGAGTCCGAGGCCGACGAGGCCAGCATGCCCGCCAAAGCCCATGACGCCTGGTTGGACTGGTACGCCAGCACGCCCGACACGCCTTGCATCGCCATATGCTCCACCAGCCAGGGTGACGAAGAGTGCAAAGGCTGCGGCCGCAGTTTTTGGGAGGTGCAGCACTGGCCACAAATGACGCCGGCCGAAAAGCGCGGCACCTGGCGGCGCATCACCCTGGAGTCCCACGCCTGGCGCTTTAACCGGTACGCCGAGCGGGCCGCCGAAGGCCCGCAAACCGAGGCAGGCTGATGGCAAGCCACCGCTGGAAACCCAGTGCCACCGTTGCTGCCGTGGTGGAGCACCAAGGCAAATTTCTGCTGGTCGAAGAACACACGCCCGAAGGCCTGCGCCTGAACAACCCAGCCGGTCATTTGGATCCTGGCGAATCGCCGCAAGAGGCCTGCGCCCGCGAAACACTCGAAGAAACAGCCTACGCCTTCACCCCCACAGCGCTGGTCGGTATTTACCTGTCACGGTTTGAGCGCGCGCCCAGTGCGTCGCGACCCAAGGGCGAGGACATCACCTATTTACGCTTCGCCTTTTGCGGCCAACTCGGCGCACTGCAGAGTGGACGCCGCCTGGACTACGGCATCGTGCGCGCCCTGTGGCTCAGCCCCGACGAGATTCGCGCCAGTCAGGCCCTGCACCGCAGCCCTCTGGTGGTGCAGTGCATGGAAGACTATCTGGCGGGCAAGCGCTATCCCCTGGAACTCGTCACCACCGACGCGAGCATCTACCGCGGCCGCTGAGCGGTGCCACAGGGCCCACGGCCTAAAATCGCCCGCATGAACTCCATCGCCGTACCGTCCGGAAAAAAGCAACGCATTGTGGTGGGCTTGAGCGGCGGCGTGGACTCGGCGGTGACGGCCTATTTGCTGAAAAAACAAGGCCACGAGGTGGTGGGCATCTTCATGAAAAACTGGGAGGATGACGACCGCCCAGCGGACGCTGACAACCCCACTTCTGACCCCGGCTACTGCACCTCCAATATTGATTTTGTCGACGCCGCAGCGGTGGCCGATGTGCTGGGTATTGAGATCGAGCACGTCAACTTTGCGGCCGATTACAAAGACCGCGTGTTTGCCGAGTTTGTGCGCGAGTACCAGGCGGGGCGCACACCCAACCCCGATATCTTGTGCAATGCCGAAATCAAGTTCAAAGCATTTTTGGACCACGCCTTGCGCCTGGGTGCCGAAAAAATCGCCACCGGGCACTACGCCCGCGTGCGCCTGAATGCGGCCACGGGCCTGTATGAGCTGCTCAAAGGGCTGGACCCGGCCAAAGACCAGAGTTACTTTTTGCACCGCTTGAACCAGGCGCAGTTGTCC
>CANBQX010000048.1 GCA_947371775.1 Comamonadaceae bacterium | reverse complement strand
TGGTGACTTCTGGCGAGCGTTACAACAAGGTGGTGGACATCTGGGGCAAGTCGGGCGACGAAGTGTCCAAGGTGATGATGGCCAAGCTCTCCAAAGAGATGGTGATTGACCGCCACGGCAAAGAAGTGGCCCAGGAGTCCTTCAACTCCATCTACATGATGGCCGACTCCGGTGCGCGCGGTTCTGCCGCGCAGATCCGCCAGGTGGCGGGTATGCGCGGTTTGATGGCCAAGCCTGACGGCTCCATCATCGAGACGCCCATTACCGCCAACTTCCGCGAAGGCTTGAACGTGTTGGAGTACTTCATCTCCACCCACGGTGCACGTAAAGGTCTGGCCGACACGGCGTTGAAAACCGCCAACTCGGGCTACCTGACACGCCGCCTGGTGGACGTGACACAAGACCTGGTCGTGACCGAGCAAGACTGCGGTACCCACAACGGTTACCTGATGCGCGCCATCGTCGAAGGCGGTGAAGTGATCGAGTCCTTGCGTGACCGCGTCCTGGGCCGTACCGTGGCTGAAGACGTGCTGCACCCTGAGACGCGTGCGGTGGTGGCTGCTGCAGGCACCATGCTCGACGAAGACGCCATTGAGGAACTTGAAACCTATGGCGTGGACGAAGTCAAAGTGCGCACCGCACTCACCTGCGAAACCCGCTTTGGTATTTGTGCCAAGTGCTACGGACGCGATTTGGGCCGTGGCGGTCTGATCAACCACGGCGAAGCTGTGGGTGTGATCGCTGCCCAGTCGATTGGCGAGCCCGGCACGCAGCTGACCATGCGTACCTTCCACATCGGTGGTGCAGCGTCGCGTGCGGCGATTGCCTCCAGCGTGGAAGCCAAGTCCAGCGGCAACATCGGCTTCAACGCCACCATGCGCTATGTGACCAACAGCAAGTCCGAGTTGGTGGTGATTTCCCGCTCTGGCGAAATCGTTATCCATGACGAGCACGGCCGCGAGCGTGAGCGCCACAAAGTGCCGTACGGCGCGGTGCTCAGCGTCAAAGCCGACCAGGCCATCAAGGCCGGTGCGATTCTGGCCAACTGGGATCCATTGACCCGCCCCATCATTACCGAGTTCGCTGGTAAAGCACATTTCGAGAATGTGGAAGAAGGCTTGACCGTGGCCCGCCAGGTGGACGAAGTCACCGGCTTGTCCACCCTGGTGGTCATCGATCCCAAGCGCCGTGGCTCGGCCAAGATCGTGCGCCCGCAGGTCAAACTGATCGACGCTTCCGGCAAAGAAGTCAAGATCCCCGGCACCGACCACGCAGTAACCATCGGCTTCCCCGTGGGTGCGCTGGTGCAAGTGCGTGACGGCCAGGACGTGGGCCCCGGCGAAGTGCTGGCCCGTATCCCGATCGAAGGTCAAAAGACCCGCGACATTACCGGCGGTTTGCCGCGTGTTGCTGAGTTGTTCGAAGCCCGTTCGCCCAAAGACAAGGGTGTCTTGGCTGAGGCGACCGGTACCATTTCCTTCGGTAAAGAAACCAAAGGCAAGGTCCGTTTGCAGATCACCGACCCCGAAGGCAAAGTCTGGGAAGAGCTGGTGCCCAAAGAGAAGAACATCCTGGTGCACGAAGGCCAGGTCGTGAACAAGGGCGAGTCCGTGGTGGACGGCCCCGCCGACCCCCAAGACATTCTGCGTTTGCTGGGTTCGGAAGAACTGGCGCGCTACATCGTCGACGAAGTGCAGGACGTGTACCGCTTGCAGGGCGTGAAGATCAACGACAAGCACATTGAGGTGATCGTTCGCCAAATGCTGCGTCGCGTGGTCGTGGAAAGCGCAGGCGACTCCGGCTACATCAATGGCGAGCAAGTGGAGCGCTCCGAGATGCTCAACACCAACGACGCTTTGCGCGCCGATGGCAAGATCCCGGCGACCTTCACCAACTTGCTCTTGGGTATCACCAAAGCGTCCTTGTCCACCGACAGCTTCATCAGCGCGGCTTCCTTCCAGGAAACCACCCGCGTTCTGACCGAAGCGGCCATCATGGGCAAGCGCGACGAGTTGCGTGGTCTGAAAGAGAACGTGATTGTGGGTCGTTTGATTCCTGCGGGAACCGGCATGGCCTACCACGAGGCTCGCCAGGTTCGCGAGCAGATGGACGACTCCGAGCGCCGTGCGATTGCCGAAGCCGATGCTGCCGAATTGGCTGGCGAAGGCGAAGCCGGTGAGCAAGCCGCCGAGCAGGATGCTGCCGCTGAATAAGCCTGCATTGCGCTAAGCAAGCCTACCCCGGGTTTATCGTTGATAGGCCCGGGGTATTTTTTTCAGGAGTGTGCGGATGAACATAGCCTTGCCGTGGATCGCGGGTGCGCTTCTCGTGTTCTGGCTCGTCGGTGTCCACAACCGTTTGCTGCGCTTGCGCACAGCGGCCGTGGAGGGCCGCGCCGTTTTTGAGCGATCGCTGCGTGCTTTGATTGCTGTGGCCCATGAAGCCGTGTCCAGCGCCAAGGCGTCTGAGACCATTTGCAGTGCCCTGGAGGCTGCAGCGCAGGCGCTTGAAATGGGCCTGAGGACCTACAAAACACCCCGGCGCTTTGTCTGGTCTCCCCAGGTGCATGTCGATTTGGGCGCACTGTGGGAGCGACTGCAACAAGCCTGGCTGGCCTATGCCGTGGCGGCCGAAGGGGTAGAAGAGCCGGCGGTGCTGCAGGCCTTGCGCGACCGTTGGCATGCGGCTGACACGCAAGCACCGGTGGATCGCAGTGCGGCCAACCTGACGATTGCGGACTACCAAGGTGCCCTCGACCAAGCCCCTGCGGCCTGGGTGTCGCGCTTGATGGGTTTTCGTTGGATGCCCCTGCTGTGAGCGTGCGATGAACGCAGGGCCAGAACCCATTGCGCTGTGGCGCCAGCTTCAAGCCACCGCAGCGGTGATCGCAGCGGTGCGCAAAGGGGCGTCGGGCACCGCGGCCGTTGAGGCGGTGGCTGCATCCCTGCGCCCCGGTGTACAGGCCTTGGCCTTCCACGTGTGGCGCAATTTGGGGCGTGCGCAGGCGCTGCGCAGCGCCCTGGTGTCGCGCATGCCGGCGCCCGCAACCGACGCGCTTCTGTGTGTCGCTCTGGCTTTGATGTGGGACGAAGACGCTGCACCCTACGATGCCTTTACCCTGGTCAACCAAGCGGTGGAGGCGCTCAAGCGCAATGCCACGACTGCGGCCCATGCCAATTTTGTCAATGCCTGTCTGCGGCGTTTTTTGCGTGAACGCGCGGCACTCGTTGTGGCCACAGACCACAACCCTGAAGCACGTTGGAACCACCCCCGCTGGTGGGTGGAGCGGCTGCAACGCGAGCATCCCCAGCACTGGCAGGCCATGCTGACTGCCGCCAATCGCCATCCCCCCATGACGCTGCGCGTGAATGCGCGCAAATGCGGTGTCAGCGCGTACTTGGAACAGTTGCGTTCTCTGGGCATTGCCGCCCGCCCCGGCGATGCCCAGGTGATTTACCTGGAGCAAGCGGTACCCGTCACGCAATTGCCGGGTTTTGCGCAAGGTCTTGTGTCGGTGCAAGACGCGGCCGCGCAGCTCGCTGCGCCCTTGCTCTTGGAAGGCTTAGGCGCCACGCCCCGGGTGCTCGACGCCTGTGCCGCCCCCGGCGGCAAGACGGCACACCTCTTGGAGTTGTCGGAGTCTGCGGTGACGGCGATTGAACTCGACGCACGGCGCATGCAGCGCGTGGGCCAAACCTTGGACCGGCTGGGCTTGCAGGCGCAGCTGCAGGTGGGCGACGCCTCGCGCCCCCAGGACTGGTGGGACGGCCTGCCTTTTGACGGCATCTTGCTGGATGCGCCGTGCACGGCGTCCGGCATTGTGCGCCGCCACCCGGACGTACGCTGGTTGCGCCGCGAGTCCGACATCGCACAACTCGCCCAGCTGCAAGCCACAATTTTGGAGGCGCTGTGGCCCTTGTTGCGTCCCGGCGGGCGCATGGTGTATTGCACCTGTTCGGTGTTTTTGGCCGAAGGATCTGCGCAGGTGCAGCGCTTTGTGGGTCAACATGCCGACGCGCGGTGGCTCGCGTCCCCTGGGCATTTGCTGCCTGGCGGCGAAGGTGACGCCAAGCTGGGCGACAATCCGAGCCATGACCACGACGGCTTTTTTTATGCCTTGCTGGAAAAGCGCAGCAATTAAACGCCTGTTGCCCCTGTTGCAACTGGCATTGCTGCTACTGCTGGGATCGGTGGCGCACGCCCAAAGCGCCACTGAATTGCAGCAACTTCGCGCCGACCGCGTGGGCAACGATGTGCTGGTGTCTGCCAACGTGGTATTTGACCTGCCGCCGGTGGTCGAGGATGCACTGGCCAAGGGAATTCCGCTCTTCTTTTTAATCGAGTCCGATTTGCTCCAAGAGCGTTGGTATTGGTACGACAAGAAGTTCAGCACGGCCCAACGCCAGCTGCGCCTGGTCTACCAGCCTCTGACCCGGCGATGGCGTATCAATGTCACCTCGGGCCCCGGCGGTGACAACGCTTTGGGCCTGTCGCTCAGCCAAAGCTACGACACGCTGGCGGAGGCCTTGGCCACGATCAAACAAATTTCGCGCTGGAAAGTCGCAGAGCTGAGCGACGCGGACGCGGCGTCCAAGTACCGCGTGGAGCTGCGTTTTCGCTTGGATTTGGGACAGTTGCCGCGGCCTTTCCAAATCGGTGCGATTGGCCAGTCGGAGTGGGACATCCAAACCAGCGGCCGCATGACCTTGCGTTCGGAGTCATCGAAGTGAGCACACCGGACCTTGTTACGTCGGGGGATGTGGTTCAGTCATTGGGCAGCAGCCGCAATATCCGCCGTGCAGTCGCCTTAGGCGCTGCGCTGATGGTGTTGATGGGTCTGGTATTGCTCTACATGCTGACCCAGGCCACGAACAACCGCGAGATGTACGAGCAAAACTACGCGCGGCTGTTCACCGTGAACGTCGTGGTGGCGGGAAGCTTGCTATTGGGCATTGTGTGGGTCGGGGTACGCCTGGTTCAGCGCGTGCGCCAGGGGCGTTTTGGCAGCCGCCTGTTGGTCAAAATCGCCACCATCTTTGCGCTGGTCGGTGTCGCACCAGGCTTGCTGATTTATGTGGTGTCGTACCAATTCGTGTCCCGCTCCATCGAGACCTGGTTTGATGTCAAGGTGGAAGGAGCCCTGGAAGCAGGCTTGAGCCTGGGGCGGGTGACCCTGGACACCCTCTCCAACGACCTGGCTTCCAAAGCACGGGTCGCAGCGACCCAATTGAGCGACACCACCGAAGGCGCGTCAGACCTGGTCTTGGCGCGTGTCATGGAGCAGCTCGGCGCCACTGAGGCGACGGTCTGGAGCTCATCCGGAAAACTGTTGGCAAGTGTGGGTCCCATCGGTTTTCAGCTCAGTCCGGACAAGCCAACGGGCAGTCAGTTGCGCACTGCCCGTGCGGAACGGTCTGTGGCCTGGGTAGAGGGCTTGGAAGAAGCCGGGCCCGGCAAGCTCGCGCATCCGCAGCTCAAGGCGCTGGTGCTGATTCCCACCGCGAGTGTGGGCTTGGCGACCGAGCAACGCTTGTTGCTGGTACAGCGGGCGCTGCCCACTAATTTCGTCACCAACGCCTTGGCGGTTGAAAGCGCCAACCGGGAGTACCAGGAGCGCGCGCTGGCGCGCGAGGGCCTCAAGCGCATGTACATCGGCACCTTGACGCTGAGCCTGTTCCTGGCGGTGTTCGGTGCCATTTTGCTGGCCGTGATTTTGGGCAACCAAATCGCCAGACCCCTGCTGGTGTTGGCCGAAGGCGTGAGCCAGGTCGCTGCGGGGGATTTGACGCCCAAGCTGGCCATGCAAGGCAAAGACGAGTTGGGTGGCCTGACGCGCGCGTTTGCCTCCATGACCCAACAGCTTGCGGACGCGCGTCAATCGGTGCAGCGCAGCATGTCGCAAGTCGATTCGGCGCGCGCCCACTTGCAGACGATTTTGGACAACCTGACCTCAGGCGTGCTGGTGCTCAATGCCGACGGTAGCGTGCGCTCGGCCAATCCGGGTGCGGCCCGCATCTTGAAGCAGCCCTTGGAGAGTTTTCGGGGCGCAACGCTGCGCCAGTTGGAAGGCTTGGAAACCTTCGCAGTGGCTGTGCAGCAGCAATTCTCTGAGTTCTTGAGTCGGCGTTTAGAACAGCCCAACGACCATTGGCAGCAGTCGTTTGAACTTGGTGTGGCGCATGAAGGCATGGCCGCGGAGCAGGCCCAGACCTTGATTGCGCGCGGTGCCATCCTGCCCGACCGCAGTCGTCTGCTGGTGTTTGACGACATCACCGATATCGTCTCGGCGCAGCGTTCCCAGGCCTGGGGCGAAGTGGCACGGCGATTGGCCCATGAAATCAAAAACCCGCTGACACCCATTCAACTGTCTGCTGAGCGTTTAGAGATGAAGCTCAGCGGAAAATTGCAAGCCAGCGAGCAGGCAGTCTTGGTCAAGTCGGTCAAAACCATCGTGGACCAGGTTGATGCGATGAAACGCCTGGTCAACGATTTCCGCGATTACGCACGCCTTCCTGCGGCCGTGCTGGTGCCCGTGGACCTCAATGCGCTGGTGGTCGATGTGATGCACCTGTACGAGAGCTCGGCGGTGCCCATTCAGTTGGAGCTTGACGCGCAGGTCCCCCGCGTTTTGGGTGACGCGGAGCAGCTGCGCCAAGTGCTGCACAACCTGCTGCAAAACGCGCAAGACGCGACCGAACAAGCCTTGACGGCGGCCCCCGCGGCGTCGGCAGGCAGTGCTGCTGCCAGTATCGTGCTGCGCACCCAGTTGCTGCCCAATTCCGGGCGTGTGCGGCTGTCGGTGCTGGACCACGGTGGCGGTTTTCCGGAGAACATTCTCAAGCGGGCGTTTGAGCCTTATGTCACGACCAAGCAACGCGGCACCGGTTTGGGGCTGGCCGTGGTCAAAAAGATTGCCGACGACCACGCGTCGCGCATTGAAATCAGCAACCGAGTGCAAGACGGCGTGGTCTTTGGTGCCCAGGTCTCGCTTTCTTTGGCGAGTGCCTAAACCCTTATTATTTTGATAAATACCTGAACGAGCAGCGCAAACATCATGGCAAATATTTTGGTGGTCGACGACGAACATGGCATACGCGATTTGCTGTGGGAAATTCTCAATGACGAGGGCCACACTGTCGAGTTGGCCGAGAACGCGGCGCAAGCCCGGGCCGCACGGCTGCGCGAGCGTCCCGACTTGGTCTTGCTCGATATCTGGATGCCCGACACCGATGGGGTGACGCTGCTCAAAGAGTGGGCCTCTACCGGCGCGCTGACCATGCCCGTGATCATGATGAGCGGACACGCCACGATTGAGACGGCGGTGGAGGCGACAAAAATCGGCGCCTTGGCCTTTTTGGAAAAGCCCGTCACGCTGCAAAAACTCCTCAAAGCCGTGGAGCTGGGTTTGATGCGCAAGGGAGGGGCGCCCGCGCAGGCTGCTACCGGGCAGGTGTCCATGGCCCCTGCGATGGGTTTGGCATTGGCTGCACCTGAGGGGTATTTACCGCCTGGCGTTGCCAATGCCTTGCAGGCCTTTGATTTGGACCGCCCTTTGCGCGATGCGCGGGACGATTTCGAGCGGGCTTATTTTGAATACCAGCTCGCCAAAGAAGCGGGCTCTATGACGCGTGTCTCCGAAAAAACCGGTTTGGAGCGCACCCACCTTTACCGCAAGCTCAAGCAACTGGGTGTGCCGGTCAGTCGCGGTAAGCGCGGCGCCTAGCCCCGGCGTCTCAGTCGCGGTTGCTGACCCAGTCGCCGTCCTGTTCGGCGGCACCGGCTTGCACCAGCTGCGCCAGCCAATCGAGCACCAGGGCGCGCTCCGAGCCAATGCCCTGCACCGATGTAGCCATTTGCTTCATGTAGGAGGTAGACACTGCCCATTCGATGAGGGAGTCCACCTGCATGCTTTGCTGCTCGAGCAATTTGAATTTGAGCAAGACCTTGGCGGCATAGTTGCGGTGGCGTTCGGGCTGGCGCTGAAAGTAGTCCAAGCGCTTGCGCGCCGTCTCCAAGGCCTGCGTCACCGTGGTGAACGGCGCGCCGTGACCGGGAATGACGGTCAGCGGCTTCAGGTCCTCAATCAAGTCCAGCGTGGCGCCCACTTCGTCAAAGGCGTCCTCGCCTTCGAGCTCGGGAAACACCACACCAAAGCCGTTTTCCCACAGCGCATCGGCTGAAATAAGCAAGCGGGCCTGGGGCGCGAATATCACCACCGAATGCGGGTCGTGGCCCGGCGCGGCGTGCACCTGCCACTCCAAGCCGCCCAGCGTGAGCGTGCTCCCTGGCTGCAGCGTGGCGTCAATGTGGAAAGGCGGGCAGCTTTGGCCCGTGGCATCAAAGCTCAGTTGCGAAGGGGTCCAAGGTTTTACGGCATGGGCCAGGCCTGGCGGGATCTGGGTCTGCAGGGCCGGGTAGGCCGCCTGCAAAGCGGCGTTGCCGCCGCAATGGTCGCTGTGCAGATGGGTGTTGAGCAGCAGGTCCAGCGCTTGACCGGCGAGGGCGTTTTGTACCAGCGCCACTGTTTGGGCGCTGTGCGTGCAGTAGCCGCTGTCAATCAAGGCGGCGTGGTGGATGTCCTGCACCAGGATGTTGTTCGACGACAGCCAGCCCCGCTCAAACACACGCACCGACGGGGGAAGGGTGACGGGGGGGCGGGCAATGTGCATGGTGAAAAGCGGCGGGTTGGCGGTAGGCATCGAGTCTATGTCTTGACCCAGGTCGCCCAGAGTCACCAAAGAGGCGGGGTTTACGCTGCAGTGCAGCATAACCTAGGGAAAACCCTTATGATGAGCCCATGAGCCGACTTCGTGAATCCCTTTCCATCGTGCGCGATGCCGCCGCAGGACTGTTGCGTTGGCGTACTTCTCCCGGCGCAAGCCCTTTGGCGGGCGGCCGCTTCCCCAAGGCCGCGTTGGTGCCGATTCGCGGACTGCGCCCACGCCACCGCGCCGCCGTCTTGGCGCATTTGCTGGAACTCTCTCCCGCGGACCGCTACATGCGCTTCGGCTATGCCGCGCAGGACGAGCTGATCAAGCGCTATGTGGACGGTTTGGACTTTGACCGTGACCAGGTGTACGGCATCTTCAACCGCCGTCTGCGCCTGATCGCGATGGCGCATTTGGCGTATGCGCACGACCCCCAGGCGGACCGCTGCGCAGAGTTTGGCGTATCGGTGCTACCTGCGTACCGGGGCAAAGGCCTGGGTGCCAAGTTGTTTGCCCGGGCGCAATTGCATGCCCAAAACGACCGCATTTCACTCCTGTTCATCCACGCCTTGAGCGAAAACAGCGCCATGCTCAAAATCGCACGCAAGGCGGGCGCCACGGTGGAGCGCTTCGGCTCCGAGTCGGACGCTTACCTCAAGCTGCCCCGCCCGACCTTTCACTCCCAGTGGAGTGAGGCCGTGGACACCCAGATCGCCGACACCGATTACCGCTTGAAAGTGCAGGCCCACCATTTTTGGGGCCTGTTGGCAGGCATCCAGCAGGTGCGCCAAGGTCTGCGCACTGGGTCGCAAAAGCCTACGCCCTAAGACGGTGGGACAGCGCCTTGCGCTTGGGCTATCCTAGAGGCCTCGCAAAAACGGCCCCCGTGCCCCACGTCAGTGTCAGACCCTCACCCCGCGCACCCCGCTGAAAAAGAAGACAAGCGAACCTTTCTCCAGCGCTTGGCCGAATTTCTCCACCCCGGCCCGGACTCGGCCGACGAGTTGATTGAAACCCTGGCCGAAGCCGAAGACAACAAAATCATCGGTGCCCAATCGCGCGCCATGCTCGAAGGCGTGATTCGCATGGCCGACATGACGGCTGGCGACGTGATGGTGCCTGCCACGCGCATGGACCTGATCAACATTCAGGCGCCCATGGATGAGCTGATGCACACCGTGATCGACACCGCGCACTCGCGCTTTCCGGTGTTTGAGGGCGAGCGAGAAAACATCATCGGCACGCTCATGGCCAAAGACCTGCTCAAGTTGCAGCGTGCGCCCGAGCTCAACATCCGCGCCTTGCTGCGCCCGGCCGTGTTTGTGCCCGAGACCAAAGGCTTGAACGATTTGCTGCGCGACTTTCGCGGCTACCGCAACCACTTGGCCATCGTCATCGACGAATTTGGCCGTGTTGCCGGCCTGATCACCATTGAAGACGTGCTGGAGCAAATCGTCGGCGAGATCGAAGACGAGTTCGACATTGAGGACGACGAGGGCGATATTTTTGCCCTGCCCGACGGTGGCTACCGTGTGAACGGTGATGCGCCGATTGAGCGCATAGAAGCCGCTTTCAACGTCAATTTGCAGGCGCGCGAAGACGCTGACGAATTTGACACCATCGGCGGTTTGGTAGCCCATGAAATGGGCCATGTGCCCAAGCGCGGTGAGCGCCACCAACTCGCGGGACTCGAATTTGTGGTGCTGCACACCAAAGGCGGTGCGGTGCGCTGGTTCAAAGTCGCGCCCGCCACGCCGGTGTGAGTTTTACGCGCTACTTGCTGCTGGTGCTGGCAGGTGCGTTGCACGCGGCCAGCACGGGCTGGCCTGTGGATCTGGGCTGGTCGCGCGGCGACACCTTGTGGCCCATGCAGGTGTTGGCCATGGCGCTGTTGGCGGCATGCCTGCTGCGCACCCGCTCAGCCGGCCAGGCCTTTCGGGCAGGCTGGGCCTTTGCCACCTCGTTCCTGGCGTGCACCTTCTGGTGGTTGTACGTGGCCATGTACACCTATGGTGGCTTGCCAGCGCCCTTGGCCGTGGTGGCGATTGTGTTGCTGGCGGCAGCCTTGGCCCTCTACTTCGGATTGGCCAGCGGCCTGTGGTGGCGCTTAGCCCAGCAGCGGCCGGCTGGCTCGCCCCTGCTGTTTGGCGCTCTGTGGATGATGGCCGAAATGGCCCGCGGCACCTGGCTCACAGGGTTTGGCTGGGGCGCGGGCGGCTATGCGCACCTGAACGGCCCTCTGGCGTTTTATGCGCCTTGGATCGGGGTGTACGGCATCACCGCACTGGCGGCCGGTTTGGCCATGGCCTTGGCGCAGACAGTGCTGACTCAGCGGCACACTGCCGCCGCCTTGGCCCATCGCAGCGCGCTGCCTCGTCGCCGCACAGTGGGCGCAGTGTTGTTGGCGCTGGTGGTGCCCTTGTTGCTGCCGGCCAGCGTGAACCAGTGGACACGCAGCAGCGGAACTCTGTCCGTCACGCTGCTTCAGGGCAACATCCCCCAAAACGAAAAGTTTGAAGTGGGCACCGGCGTTGCGCGCGCTTTGCGCTGGTACCGGACCGAATTGCTGGCGGCACGCACCCCGCTGGTCGTGGCGCCCGAGACCGCCCTTCCTGTGTTGCCCCGGGACTTGCCCGAGGGCTACCTCGAGACCCTGCGTGATCATTTCGCCGCTACCGGCCACGCGGCGATTGTCGGGATCCCCTTAGGAGATGACGTGGCGGGCTATAGCAACTCGGTGGTCGCGCTGCCGGGCAATGGCATGCAGGCTTTGCGCTACGACAAACACCATTTGGTGCCCTTTGGCGAATTCATTCCGCCGATGTTTCGCTGGTTCACGGCCATGATGAACATCCCCTTGGGCGACTTCAACCGGGGCGCGTTGGGCCAGCCTTCGTTTGCGCTGCAAGGGCAGCGTCTGGCCCCGAATATTTGTTATGAAGATTTGTTTGGCGAAGAACTGGCCACCCGCTTTACCGATGCCTCCAATTCGCCCACCGTGTTTGTGAATGTCAGCAACCTGGGCTGGTTTGGCGACACCGTGGCGGTCGACCAGCATTTGGCAATTTCGCGCATGCGCGCCTTGGAATTTCAGCGCCCCTTTGTGCGCGCGACCAATACCGGTGCAACCGCGATCCTGAACCACCAGGGCCATACCACGGCAGCGCTGCCCCGTATGACGGAGGGTGCGCTGGTGGGCGAAGTACAGGGCCGCGAAGGTCTGACGCCTTTTGCCTGGTGGGCTTCGCGTTTTGGTTTGTGGCCCTTGTGGTTGCTGGGCTTGGCCCTGGTTTTGCCCCGTAAAATCAAGGGTTAACGCGGACTGTCCGCACCCGCAGTTGCAGCGCGCCGATCGTGTTGCGGTCTGCCCACTGACTTGCCCCATCCCATGAAGACCTTTCAGCAAATTATTTTGACGCTCCAGTCCTATTGGGAC
>CANBQX010000047.1 GCA_947371775.1 Comamonadaceae bacterium | reverse complement strand
TCATTTCAACGCGGGAGTTTCTGCACATGCCCCACATCCTCCAAAACTCCAGGCCTACAAGACGGCACGTTCTTGCGCTTACCGGCATCGCTGCTTTGGCCACTGCCAGACCGGGGCATGTTCACGCGTCGGAGGCTGACCAGGTGTACGTCTTTAGCAATTTGCCGCAGGCGATGCACGAGGTGAAAGCCTTGGCGCAGGCCCGCGCCTTGCGCTCCGCGACCCAGTGGAATTGGGCGCAGACGCTGGTCCACGCAGCGCAAAGCATTGAGTATTCGATGACGGGCTATCCCCAGCCCAAGTCGGTTGTGTTCCAGCACACGGTGGGGGCGGCGGCCTTCGCGGTGTTTGACTGGCGTGGCCGCATGAGCCACAGCCTGGTCGAGCCGATTCCCGGCGCGCCAGCGTTGAATCCCACGGCAGACGCTTCGCAGGCGCTGGAGCGCTTGGAGATTGCGGTTGTTCGGTTCCAGGCCTGGACGGGCGCATTGCAACCGCACTTTGCCTATGGTGCGCTCAGCAAACCGGCGTTTGAGCGGGCGCATGCCATGCACTTGGCGGACCATCTTTCCGCCTTTCACCCAGACTCCGTGTCATAGCGAACGGACACCACCTGCCATAGGTTCTAAAAACGGGACGGGCCCGGGGTATTTCACCCTGAGCGCTTTGTTTCCTGGAGAACCTCATGCGTATTTTTTCGAAGAATTGTGTCCCCGTGCTAGGGGTGTTTGCCCTGGCTTTGCTCTCTGCTTGTAGCAGCCTCGAAACCCCGGCGACCAGCGACGTGGCTGTCAGCAATGCTGCAGTAGACGGTGCGGTATCTGCGGGCGGTTCGGAGTTTGCACCGCTTGAATTGAACGCAGCCCGCAGCAAGCTGGCCCTGGCCAAACAGGCGCTGTCTGCCAAGGACTACGAACTCGCCATTCGCCTGGCCGACGCCTCGCGTGCGGACGCCAAGTTGGCCCAGGCCAAGGCCAACTCCGCCAAGGCCCAAGCGGCTGCGAACGCACTGGAAGAAGACATCCAGGTGCTGCGCAACGAAATCAAGCGCAACACACCCTAACTCCACCATTTCTTCTCAAGAAGCACCATGAAAAAATTTTCCCTCACCCTCACCGTATTGGCCGCTGCACTTTTGAGCGCGGCCTGCACATCCACCCCCACGACCAGCAAGTTGGACATGGCGCGCGCCGATTACCGGGCGGTTCAAGAAAACCCGCTGTCGGGCAGCTATGCACCGCTGGAAACCAAGCAGGCAGGCGACGCTTTGGCGCTGGCCAACGACGCGGCTGCGAATTACCAAACCCAGGACCATGTTGACCACTTGGCCTACCTTGCGCAGCAAAAAATCAGCCTCAGCCGCGAAGTCATGAAGCAAAAGCTGGCGGAAGCGCAAATTGCGCAGAGCGGCGTGCAACGTGACCAGTTGCTACTGAACCAACGCACCGCCGAGGCAGACCAGTCCAAACGCAACGCTACCGCCGCGCGCAATGACGCCAGCGAGGCCAAACGCAACACACAGATCGCTTTGAACGAAGCCAAAGAGGCCAAGCAAGGCGCCCAAGCGGCCAAGGCCGAAGCCGCTGAAGCCAAACAGGGCACGCAGAACGCGCAAATGGAATCCGCCGAGGCGCAAAAGTTGGCCCAAGCGGCCCAGGCGCGCAGCGCCAAGCTCGAAGCGGCACTGGCTGCGCTGTCCGCCAAAAAGACCGAACACGGCATTGTGATCACGCTCAACGATGTATTGTTTGGCACCGATTTGTCACGCCTGACCGCTGACGGCATTCGCAGTGCGCAAAAGCTCGCCACCTTGTTGCAGGACGAGCCCCAGCGCAAGGTCTTGGTCGAAGGTTTCACGGACAGCACCGGAACCGCCTCGCACAACCAGGCCTTGTCCGAGCGCCGTGCCAATGCCGTGCGCAGTGCACTGGTGGACTTGGGCGTGGCTGCGGACCGCATTGCCGTGCGGGGCTATGGCGAAGAGCTGGCGGTGGCTGCCAACAATACCGCGGCCAACCGGCAACTCAATCGCCGCGTCGAGATCGTTTTGTCCGACGACCAGGGCGTTATCACCCCGCGCTAAAGGGGCGTGACTCTCTATCTTTCACCCACCAAGGAGTTTTTCATGCACAGCCGCACTGAATACATTGAAAAGGTCAAGCTGCAGCTCGACGAGCTGAATGCATCGCTCACGCAAATCGAAGCCCGGGCCCAAGAGGCCCGGGCCGATGCGCGTGCCACCTACCACAGCGAGATGGACAAACTGCGCGTCCAGTCCAAACACGCGCTGGCCAAGCTGGAAGAAATCAGCAACAGCACGGAGGAGGGCTGGGAGAAGGCCGCCGCTGAAATGGAAAAAGTGCGCAACGCCTTTGTCCACGCCTTCAGCTACTTCAAATCCCAGGTGTAGAGACGCACCAGGGGCCCGGCACTCTGCTGGGCCCTGGGCCGCTCAAGCCTGCTTAAACCTTGCGTTTTGACGCCAGCAAGGGGCGCATGGCGTTAAGGGTGGCCAGCAAGCCTGAGCCATTGCTGATCAAGGTACAGGCCATGGGCGACATCAGGCCCGCGGGCAAGGCCAGCGCCAGCGCCAAGGTGTTGGCACCTGCAATCAGCCGAAAGTTTTGCTGCACCAAGGCCAGGCCGTCGCGGCAGATGTCCATGGCAGGAAGCAGCAGGTGCAAACCCTCTTCCATCAGCACAATGTCCGCTGCCGCCCGGGCAATGTCTGCACCATCGACCAGGGAGATGCCCACATCGGCCTGCGCCAAGGCAGGTGAGTCGTTGACGCCGTCACCCACCATGGCAAACGGCCCGTATTGCAGCCGCAGCGACCGGACAATTTCGGCCTTGTCCTGAGGCAGCACTTCCGAGTACACGGTGTCGATGCCCACCTGGTCTGCCACCCGCCTGGCCACGGCTTCGCGGTCGCCCGACAACATCACAATGTGCTTCACCCCACGCGCACGCAGGCCTGCAACCACAGCGCGCGCTTCGGGTCGGGGTGCGTCGGTGCAGGCAATCGCGCCCACCAAGGCACCGTCCAAGGCGACAAGCAGCACGATGTGGCCATGCCGTTCCGCAGCGGCAAGGTAGGTACGGGATAGGCGGGTTGCAATGCGCTGGCTGCGCAAAAACCGTTCGCTGCCCACATGCAGGCGCGTGCCCGCAATCACACCGGTAACGCCCATGCCGATGGTGAACTGCACGTCCTCGCACTCAGGAAGCGTCAGCCCCCGCCGCTCCTGGGCGTGGGTCACCAAGGCACGGGCCACCGGGTGGCGCAGCTGGGTTTCTGCGGCCGCTGCGGCTTGCAGCACCTGGTCGGCATCCATGGCGCCGTGGAAGGACACGACATCCACCACGGCCAGATGGCCGCAGGTGAGGGTGCCGGTCTTGTCAAATGCAATGCCGCGCAGCGTTGCCATTTGTTCGACATGGTGCCCGCTCTTGATCACGATGCCCTGGCGCGCTGCGCGCGTCATGCTCGCCAAAATGCTGGTGGGTGCCGCTACGCGTATGCCGGTTCCGTAATCGACGATGGCCATGGACATAAAGCGGTCCACGTTGCCGGTCAAGGCCAGCAAGCCCACATTCACACCCAGCAGCGGCGCCACCAGGCGGTCGGCAAACTGTTCCGCGTAGTTTTGAATGCGGGTTTCGCCCACCGGTGCAGCTTCAATCACTTGCACAATTTTGGCCACCACCGTGGCGGCGCCGACCTCGGTGATTTGCACCGTCATCGACCCTTCCACAAGGGACGAGCCGGCAAACACCATATCGCCCACACGGCGTGTGGCGGGCACCGATTCGCCCGTGATATGCCGCTGGTCCACCGCCGCCACGCCGCTGCAGATGAATCCGTCGGCAGGCACCATGTCGCCCGCCAGCATGAAGATGCGGTCGTCATTTCGCAGGGCCTGCGCGGCGACGATGGTGACGCTGCCGTCCAACTCCAATCGGCGGGCTTGCACCACTTGAAAATCGAGCAGTTGCCGTATATGACCACGCGACTGGCGCGCGGTCAGCTCTCGCACCACGTCGCCCAAATGCACCATCATGGCCATGAGCGCTGCGGTGCGTGGTTGGCGACGCAGCACTGCGATCCCGAGCGCCAGGCCGTCCAGGAAGTCCACGTTCAAACGCCGCTCCTGCACCAGGGTGACGATGGCGCGGCGCCAAATGGGCAAGCCCGTGAGCGCAATCAGCAGCAAATCCAAGCCCAATCCGCCAGCAGGGCCGAGCACCAAAGCACTGGCGGCCCAGGCCATGGCGCGAAACGGGTTGGGCTCGTCTTGCGGCACCGAGGGAGAAAGCTCCAAATCCAGCGGCATTGGCTTGGGCACCACCACAGCAAGTTCTGAGGCGTGCGCCGTCAACAGCTGGAACAAGGCATTCACGCTACCGCAGTGCACCACGGTGACCGACTCACAGGCCGCATTCAAGCGAAAGCTCGACACCCCGGTGCTGCTTTGCAGTCGCTGGCTGATGCTGTCGCGCAGGGCTGCATCGGTACGCAGGCGAGGTATGCGAAAACGGCAGCGCCCAGGGGCCTCGTGCAGCAGGTGGTAGTCGCTCGGAATCAAAGGCAACAGGCGGTCAGTGTTTGGGAGGTGCATGAGGGGTGCGAGCGGCAACGATTTTGACCACGGGCGCTTCGGTGCGTTCGCGGTGCAGTGTCATAAAGGAGTTAAAGGCGAAGGTGCCCAGGCTAAGCCACATGGGCGTGCCCCGGCCGCGCGCCTGGCGCATGGAGGTGGCCGCCGCAAACACCAGTGGCACCAAAATTTTCAGGTCTAAGTAGCCGTCACTGGCGCTGCGCAAGCGGGCGTCAATCTGTTCGGCACCTGTGAGCAGGCTGTCGGCCATGCGCGAGTGCGTTCCCAGATAGTGCGCGCCACCGCTGACTGCGTCGTCAATGCGCGCCAGCAGCGCGTCCTCGCCCTCCAGGCACAGCCACGCGCTCACCGTCGGATCGTCTTTGAGCCGGAAGTGAAACACCGTGTCGGCCGGGCTGTAGTCGATCACGATGCTGCCGGAAGCTACATTCACCCGCACCCGGTCCACACCCTGCAGGCTGGCGATGACGTCTTTGACCGTCGCAAAGAACTCACTTTGCGCCGGGGCACCCAGCACCTTGAGTCGCAAGCGACCAGGGACGTGGTGCGCGACACGGGCCGTGCGCCTGGCGCGATGCATGCCGGTCGGCACCTTACAAACTGGCGGGTGCGCCGGTTGGGGCACGTGCTGCGCTGGTCGACTTGGGCGTCGCCGCTGATTGCGCTTGCTCAATCACGACTTCGGCGACCAAGTCGTGCATTTGCTCCGTGGTCTCTGCCATGACCTCGCGCGCCTTTTGGGTCATGAAGAACCCGGCGCGAATGGCCCCTTTGATGGCGGGGCGCACATAGCTCCCCATTTCTGGAAAAAACTTGCCCAACAAAATGGCGCCCGCACCGATGATGAGCCCGGGTATCAACTCCACCTCAATCATCGCCGCCCCCACCACGATGGCGGCTGTCGTGGCAATCGACGCGGCGTCGCCCGACACCATGTCCTTGCCACGTGCCATCAAGTGGCCAATGCCTTCTTTGGTAGCCTGGCCTGGGGCACTCTGGGGTTTGTCGCGCTGTACCGGCGCATAAGCCGCGTCTTCAATGGTGTTGACTTTGCTTGCAACACGACGGGGACGGCGGATGGGTGCGGGAACGGCGCTTGCAGACGCGACGGTACTGCGGGCGGTGCGGGTCTTGCGTGGTTTTTTGCTTGCGGGGGATTCGATTTTTGTGACCACGGGTTTCTCCAGACAGTTTCTATACGCCAATTGCGCACCAGAGCCAAGGTCTGACTCTGTAGGGCGACCTTAGTGATCCGGCCCGCAAAGGTCTGTGCGCTGACACACCCTGTCTGCGTGCGCTGAGACACCGACAACGCAGACGCCAAGCGCAAAGATGACGGTGTGAAAAATTGCTACTCCCTGTTTGCTGCCTTGCTCGCTTGCGCCTCTGCCGTGCATGCGGCGCCACCCATCCCATCGGCCGGTACTTTGCTCCCGTCGGCACCTGGCGGCGAACGTCCGCCTCCCTTGCCGGTGTTGGAACTTGAACGACCCAAAGTGCTGTCGAGCAACGCTGGCGCCACGCAAACCGATCGAAAACTGGTGGTGCAGCGTCTGCGGATTGAGGGCGCCAGCGTTTTTTCCGCGCAGACGCTGGTCGCAGTGAGCGGATTTGTGCCGGGTCAGAGCTACTCGCTCTCTGATTTGCAGGCCTTGGCCAGCCGCATGGAGCGCTATTACCAGATCCGCGGTTATCCGGTTGCGCAGGCCATTCTTGCGCCCCAGGACGTGAGCGATGGAGAGGTGACGATCTCTATCCGCCTTGCCGAAGGCCACTATGGCCAGGTCCTGGTGCGCAACCAGTCGCATGTGTCAGCAGGCCTACTGTCAGACTTGTTGCAAAACATTCAGCCGGGCGATGTGGTGCAAAGCGAGGTATTGGATTCCACGCTGCTGTTGTTGTCCGACCTGCCGGGTGTGCAAATCACGTCGGCACTGGTGCCGGGCACTTCGTTCGGCACCAGCGACCTGCTGCTGGACGTCTATCCCACGCGACGGGTAACGGGCAGCGTAGATGCAGATAACGCGGGCAACTACTACACCGGTGCGGTGCGTGTCGGGGCCAGCATTTTTTTGAACGAACCCAGCGGGGAGGGCGATCTGGCAAGCCTTCGCGTGCAGACCTCGGGCCAAGGCTTGAACTATGTGCGCGCGGCCTACCAGTTGCAAATCGGCCAGGCCCGCGTCGGCGTGGCCTACAGCGACATGGAATACACCCTGGGGCAGGAATTTGAGAGCCTGATGGCCAACGGCACCGCCCGAACCCTGGGGTTTTTCGGCAGCTACCCGTTGGCGCACTCGCGCGACGCCAATCTGCTCGCAAGCGCAAGTTTTGACAGCAGGCGCTTTGTGGACCGGCTCGATTCCGTGTCATCCCTCACCGAAAAATCGGCGCATGTCGCAGCGCTCGGCGTCTCAGGTGACCGCCACGAGAGTTGGGGGGCCGGTGGTGTGAGTGCTTTCAGCTTGGTCTACTCACGGGGCGAGCTCAATATCCAGACCGCCGCCGCGCGCGCGCTGGACGCCACAACCGTGCAGGCCAACGGCAGCTTTGGCAAGCTCAGCTTCATGGTCAGTCGCGTGCAAAACCTGAGCCCTTCTCTGCAGTTATCGGCCTCGGTGAATGGGCAGTGGGCCTCCAAGAATTTGGACGCCTCCGAGAAGATGGAGCTCGGCGGCATGTCCGCGGTGCGCGCCTACCCCGAGGGCGAGGCCTATGGCGACGAGGGCTATGTGCTGGCCGTTGAAGCCCGTTGGCTGCTTGCGCATGCCCTGCAGCCTGCGCATGGGGTCATGCAAGGCTTTGCCTTCCTGGACACCGGCAGCGTCACGCTCAACAAAAACCCCTGGTCTGCCGACCCCAACCAGCGCCACTTGAGCGCTGCGGGTCTGGGCTTGCATTGGTCGGCGAGCAACAAATTTGCAGTGCGCGTGGTCTATGCCCACAAGCTGGGCGACGAGGCAGCGCGTTCTGCGCCCGATGCCAATGACCGTATGTGGCTGCAAGCCACCCGTTACTTCTAGCCCGCTGTGTTCAACACCGACATGATGAAAATCACCGCCTATTCCTGCGGTTTGTTTGTGCTCAACGCCATGGCGGCTGCGCTGTTTTTGGCTTGGAGCGAGCCCGCAGTCGCGGCACCCGCGGGTGGTGTGGTCAGCAGCGGAACCGCCACTATCAGCACCGTGCCAGGCACCACCACCATCACCCAAAGCAGCGCCAACACCACCATTGCCTGGTCCAGCTTCAACATTGGGGCGACGGAGACGGTGCAATTCATTCAACCCAGCAGCCGCTCGGTGGCGGTGAACCAGGTGCTTGGTACCGATCCCTCCAGCATCCTGGGGCGCTTGAGCGCCAACGGCAATGTGTTTTTGATCAACCCCAACGGCATTGTGTTCGGCAGCGGCGCATCGGTGAACGTGGGGGGGTTGGTGGCCTCAGCCCTGAATGCCACGTCGGTGTCATTTGCCACGGGCGATTACCAGTTTTCTGGCGGCGGCGGGATGGTGCTGAACCAAGGGCACATCGTCACACCCACCGGTGGTTTTGTCGCCCTGCTGGGAAGTCGGGTGGCCAATGAAGGACGCATCTTGACGCCCTTGGGTGCCACCACCTTGGCAGGTGCCACTGCCATCGGCCTGAATGTGAAGGACGGCGGTTTTGTCAACCTCCATGTGCTGCGGGGTGGGGCAGACACCTGGGTGCACAACGCAGGCCTGATTCAGGCCGACGGTGGCCAGGTGCTGCTCACCGCGCTGGGCGCCGGTTCGGGCAGTCAAAGTGCCGTCAACAACAGTGGCGTTATTCGGGCGCAAACCTTGGGACAGCACCAAGGCAACATTCGTCTGATGGGCGATATGGAATTGGGCACCGTCACGCTGAGCGGCGAACTCGATGCATCCGCGCCTATGGGTGGCAACGGCGGCAGCATCGAAACGTCTGCCGCGCACGTGCACATTGCAGACACCGCGTGGGTCAGCACGGCGGCTGCCCGCGGCACAGTGGGCTTGTGGCTGATCGACCCCATGGACTTCACCATTTCAGAGACCGACGGTGATATGAAGGCCAGTGAGCTTTCCGACAGCTTGACCAGAAACAATGTCACCATCACCAGCGACCAAGGTCGCCTGCGTGAGGGCAAAGGTGATGTCTTTGTCAATGATGCGCTGGAGTGGACGGCCGCGACCACGCTCACCCTGAATGCCGTCAACGACGTTTTTATGAATGCCGCAGTGACTACTACAGGCGGTAAGTTAACGCTGATCGCCGGCCGTGATGTGAATGTCTTCGAAGCCATCACCACCACGCGTGGAAATGTCACGGCCACCGCAAGCGGTGCGATCAATCTGGTTCGCGATGAAAAACACCCCCGTACCGCTGTGACCACCACCAATGGCGATATGTCCTGGTGGGCTGGAGGCAACGTCAATGTCACGAATACCGCCTTGACCACGACGGATGGCAATGTCACGCTGAGTGCGGGCAATGATTCAAGCAGCCTGGGTACGGTGGTGTTTTCGAAAGAGACCCCTTCGGCTGCGGTGACCGGGCCAACGGCCACCGTGCTCGTATCCACACACCTGCCCTATGGCGCAGCGGGCACGGATTACACGGGAAATTTCACACTCACCAAGGGCGCGAACTTGATTCAATGGGTGTCCTTCACCGGGCCTACCGGATCGACGGGCGCGACCGGTGCGACAGGAGCCACGGGTGCGGCCGGTGCGACCGGTGGTGCGGGTGCTACAGGCTCGCAAGGGCCGCAGGGTGCGGCGGGCCCGACCGGAGGAATTGGCAGCACCGGTGGAGCCGGCCCGGCCGGCCCCAGAGGTGATCCGGGATCCGACGGCGCCAAAGGGTCAGATGGCTCCAACGGTGCCAAAGGAGATGCAGGGGCACCGGGTAGCAGCGGTTCCAGTGGAAGCAATGGAAGCAATGGGACGGATGGGGCTCAGGGCACGAATGGAGCGACAGGTGCAACAGGTGCAACAGGTGCGATAGGTGCAACAGGTGTAACAGGTGCGATAGGTGCAAAGGGTGCTGTGGGTGATACCGGCGTTGCGGGAGAGCCCGGTGCACCCGGTGCGACCGGCGCGACCGGTGCGACCGGCGCGCAGGGGCCGCAAGGTGCGCTTGGCTCCGTTGGCGCTCAAGGCGAGACAGGCCCAACGGGCAGCATTGGTTCGAGCGGAAGCAACGGAAGCAACGGAAGCAACGGAAGCAATGGAAGCAATGGGACGGATGGGGCTCAGGGCGCGAATGGAGCGACAGGCGCGACAGGTGCGACAGGTGCGAGCGGTGCGACAGGCACGAGCGGTGCGCAGGGACCACAAGGCACGGTTGGTTCCCTTGGCGGCACGGGTGCAACGGGCGCAACCGGTGCGACGGGCTCAACCGGGGCAACGGGTGCAACCGGGGCAACGGGTGCAACCGGTGCGACGGGGGCAACTGGCGCAACCGGTGCTGCGGGCCAAGACGGTGCTGCCACGGCATGGATTGGGGCTGCTGACGCAGCGCCGCCACAAACGCCTGATTCAGTCCTCCAGGAATCCGAACAAGCGGTGCCGGTCACGCGTGTTGAGATTTCTCCAAGCGCAGCGCCTGTGCTGCGTGATGTTGGCGTGGCTGAGCCACTGGCAATGATCACCCCTGCCGTGCCTTTGGCAGCACCCCTGTCCATGGCCCCGCAAGAGTCCCCGGTAGTGCTAGCGCCGATTGTTTTGGAGAGCCCACTGGAGCTTGACCCTCTGCCGCCCCTGCCAGCACCGAGCGAACGCCCCAAGCAGGATCGCAATTAGCCAGGCCAGCCCTTGATGCGCCAATCTGCCTGCCTTGAACTTGCCGCCTTGTGCCTGTGGGGCCTATCCGCAGCGGGTGTGGCCGCAAGCCTTCAAGGCCGTGGCCCCAATGTGCAAGATTTTGCGGTGCATGTCGTCGCAAGCGGCAACAACCAGGGTTTGCCGTTTTTGGTGGTGGACAAAGTGCAGGCCAGGGTCTGGATTTTCACGGCCCAAGGCCGCACGCTGGGGCAATCAGCGGCCTTGCTCGGCCTGGCGCTGGGTGATGACTCGGTGCCCGGAATTGGCGAACGCGCACTGGAATCCATTCGCCCGGAAGAACGCACCACGCCGGACGGGCGATTTGCATCCCATCTGGGGCTCAATCTGCAGGGGCAGGAGGTGGTGTGGGTGGACTATGACAGCGGCCTATCGCTGCACCGCGCCATCGTGGGTTTGCCGCAGGAGCACCGTGCCCAACGCTTGGCCAGCGCTACGCCGCTCGACAACCGCATTACCTATGGCTGCATCAATGTGCCTGCCCTCTTTTTTCAGCAACTGGTCATGCCCACCCTTAGATCCCATGGCGGCATCGTCTATGTGCTGCCCGAAACGCGACCCGCAAACCAGGTCTTTTCTTTTTTGCTGGGAGTTGACGTGCGCTAAGCAACGGACAGGGCTTGTGCGGCATTGAAGAATCAAGACCCGGCCGCTTCTTGGCTGTCAACCTTCCATTTGGAGCCCCTCTTTATGCTGAAAAACAAAGTTGCTATCGTCACCGGCGCGTCCTCCGGCATTGGCCGGGCCACGGCCCTGGTCTTGTCGCGTGAGGGTGCCAAAGTGGTGGTGTCTGACCTGAACCAACCCCAAGCCGATGAAACCGCCGCCTTGGTGCGAGCCCAGGGTGGCGAGGCCTGGGTGGTTGCCTGCAATGTGGGTTTAGAGGCGGACTGCAAGCACCTGGTGCAAGCCACCCTCGAACACTACGGCCGCTTGGATGTGGCCTGCAACTGCGCGGGCATTGGCGGGCCCAGTGCGCTCACGGCCGACTATCCGCTGGACGGGTGGGACCGGGTCATTCAAATCAATTTAAGTGGCGTGTTTTACGGCATGCAGGCACAAATCGCCGCCATGCTGCCCAAGGGGCAGGGCTCCATCATCAACATTGCTTCGGTGCTTGGGGCCGTAGGCGGGCCTCGGTCGCCGGCCTATGTGGCGGCCAAGCATGGGGTGATTGGCCTCACGCAAACGGCGGCCTGGGAATATGGCGCTGCAGGCCTGCGCATCAACGCCGTGGGGCCAGGGTTTATTCACACCCCCATGGTCAAGGCCTTGGAGGCCGACCCAGCCACCAACGCGCATTTGATCGCCGCCCACGCACTGGGGCGTTTGGGTCGTCCGCAAGAAGTGGCCGAGCTGGTGGCCTGGCTGGCCTCTGACCGGGCGTCGTTTGTGACCGGTGCCTTTATTCCGGTGGACGGCGGCTATTTAGCGCGCTAACGCACAGACGCTTGGGCGCTCAGCACGCACAGTACATGTCCCAACAACCCTCAGAGAGACCGCGCATGAAATCCGATATTCAACTACAGCAAGACGTCATGGCCGAATTGCATTGGGAGCCGTCTGTGCAATCCGCCCATCTGGGCGTGGAAGTGGACGAGGGCATAGTGACCCTCACTGGCCACGTCAGCAGTTACTTTGAAAAGTGGAACGCCGAGACCGCCGCGCAGCGGGTGTCGGGCGTGAAG
>CANBQX010000046.1 GCA_947371775.1 Comamonadaceae bacterium | reverse complement strand
GACATTTTGGGCCGCACCGCTACGCTGGAAATCCGCATGGTGGACGAAGGCTCGGACGCCCGCGCCGCCGAAGCCGGTTCCGGCCCCGTGCCCTTTGGCGCAGAGCGTTTCCTGGAGCGCAATGGTCAGCCCGTGGTGGTCAAGAAGCAGGTAATTTTGACGGGCGAAAACCTGACCGACGCCCAACCCGGTTTTGACAGCCAAACGCAGGAAGCCGCAGTGCACCTGACGCTGGACGCCAAGGGCGCGCGCATCTTCCGCGACGTGACGCGCGAGAGTGTGGGCAAGCGCATGGCGATTTTGCTGTTTGAAAAAGGCAAGGGCGAAGTGGTGACCGCGCCGGTCATTCGCTCGGAGATCAGTGGCGGCCGGGTTCAAATTTCGGGCCGCATGACCACGATGGAAGCGGCGGATACCGCACTGCTGCTGCGCGCCGGTTCATTGGCTGCGCCCATGGAAATTATTGAAGAACGCACCATCGGCCCGTCTTTGGGTGCGGAGAACATCGCCAAGGGCTTTGACAGCGTGATCTGGGGCTTTGTCGCCGTGGCTGCGTTCATGTGCCTGTACTACCTGCTGTTCGGCGTCATTTCCAGCGTGTCGCTGGCCTTGAATCTCTTGCTGCTGGTGGCCGTGTTGTCCATGCTGCAAGCCACACTGACCCTGCCTGGCATGGCCGCCATGGCTTTGGTGCTGGGGATGGCGATTGACGCCAACGTCCTGATCAACGAACGCGTGCGTGAGGAGTTGCGCAATGGCGCATCTGCCCAGGCCGCGATTCATGCAGGCTACGACCGCGCTTGGGCCACCATCATTGACTCCAACGTCACCACCTTGATTGCCGGGCTGGCGCTGCTGGCTTTTGGCTCGGGCCCGGTGCGCGGCTTTGCGGTGGTGCATTGCCTGGGGATTTTGACTAGCATGTTCTCGGGCGTGTTTTTCTCGCGCGGCGTGGTGAACCTGTGGTACGGCCGCCAGAAGAAACTCAAAAGCGTGTCAATTGGCACCGTCTGGCGACCGGATGGCGCGGCTACCGGTGCTGATCTGGCCAACACCAACGCTGTGGAGAAATAAGCATGGAATTTTTCAAAATCCGGCGCGACATTCCGTTCATGAAGAACGCCTTGGCGTTCAATCTGGTGTCGCTGATCACGTTCCTGGCCGCCGTGTTCTTTTTGTTCTCGCGAGGCCTGCACCTGTCGGTGGAGTTCACCGGCGGCACCTTGATGGAAGTGGCCTACAGCCAAAGTGCCGACCTGCAAGCCATTCGTGCCAGCGTGGACGGCCTGGGTCTCAAAGACGTGCAAGTGCAAAACTTCGGCACCGCGCAAGACGTGCTGATTCGCATGCCGGTGCAAAAAGGCAGCACCTCGGGCGCGCAAAGTGAAAAAGTCATGGGCGCACTCAAGGCGTTGGATCCGAGCGCCACCTTGCGACGCACGGAGTTTGTAGGCCCGCAGGTCGGCGACGAATTGGCCACCGATGGCCTCAAAGCACTGGCCTGTGTGGTGGCCGGCATCATGCTGTACTTGGCGATTCGCTTTGAATGGAAGTTCGCAGTCGCAGCCATCATCGCCAACTTGCATGACGTGGTCATCATCCTGGGATTTTTTGCCTTCTTCCAGTGGGAGTTTTCGCTCCCGGTGTTGGCGGCGGTGCTGGCGGTCTTGGGCTATTCGGTGAATGAATCGGTGGTGATTTTTGACCGGATTCGCGAGAACTTCCGCCGCTACCGGCGCATGGACACCCGCGAAATCATCGACAACGCGATCACCTCGACCATCAGCCGCACCATCATCACCCACGGTTGCACGCAGATGATGGTGTTATCGATGCTCTTGTTTGGCGGCGCTACGCTGCACTACTTTGCACTGGCGCTCACTATCGGCATCTTGTTTGGTATTTACTCGTCGGTGTTTGTGGCCGCAGCCATTGCCATGTGGCTGGGTATTGCGCGCGAAGACCTGATCAAAGCGCCCATCAAGAAAGACAACGACCCGAACGACCCCAACGCCGGGGCGACGGTTTAAACCCCGCGGGCATTGCGCCCGACGGGTCAGACTCCGCGGGCGATGCGCCCGCTCAGCGCCTCCAGGTAGCCGATCAGGCGCTCGACCTGGATCGGCTTTTGGTACACCGTCACCCACGGTGGCAGCAGCCCGTCGGTGCGTGCGTTCTCTGGGGTTTTGGCGGTGACGACCAACATATCGATTGAGCTGTATTCGGGCTCCGAGGCCAAGGCGCGAACCAGTTGGTAGCCGTCAATGGGGCGCATCATCAAGTCTGTTACGACCACGTCCGGGCGCTGACGTTCGATTTGGATCAAGGCTTGTGAGCCGTCGCTGGCGATCACCAAAGACACCGGGTGGCTGCAACGTTTCACCAGCGTTTCAAAATACGCGACTTGCAATGCGTCGTCTTCGGCGAGCAAGACGCGCAGGGCGCGCGGCGCATTGGCGTACTGCCCGTCAGGGCGCGTTGGCATCATTTTTTCAACGGCCGAGCGGTAAATCCGCCGATGTCCCCCCGAGGTGACCCATGCATCGAGTTCGCCATTGGCGACCATCTTTTGCACGGTAGTGGTAGACAGGCCCAGCATGCGGGCCGCCTGCTGTGTGGTGAGGATGTCGGACGTTTCGGGCATGGCCATCAGATGGTTTGGGTTAATTTAAGTGCTGGATATACTGTAATTCACAATTTTGCAATTATTACCGACTTTTGGTGGCTTTTTTGCCTTTAGCCCTGAACCTGGCGCTGAAAGTTGCCGCCGGGCAAGCGAAGCAGCCATCCCTGAAGCTCTAAAGACATCAACTCAGCCTGCAAATTGGCGGTCTCCATGCCGGTGCGGGCTTGCAATGCGTCGAGGCTGCAGGGCTCAAACCCCAAAGCGTTGACCAGTGCCCGCTGTGCGGGCGGAAGATGGGTTTCGGCATCCAGAAGATCGCGCTCCAAGGGGACGCAAGTGCGGTTCAGGTTGGCTCGGTAGGCGCCAAGCTCCTCCATCACGTCCTGCGCGCTCTCCACCAATTTGGCGCCTTGCTTGATCAATGCATGGCAGCCCCGCGACTGCGTGCTGTGGATAGAACCCGGGATGGCAAACACCTCTTTGCCCTGTTCCAGGGCCATGCGCGCGGTGATCAGCGAGCCTGACTGCATCGCGGCCTCCACCACTAATGTGCCCAGCGACAGCCCGGAGATGATCCGGTTGCGTTGCGGAAAGTTGGCTGCCAACGGTGGCGTACCCAAGGGGTATTCGCTCAGCAACAGCCCGTGGAACGCAATGTGGCGTGCCAGCGTGGCGTTTTGTTTGGGATAGACGCGGTCCAAGCCAGTGCCGACCACGGCAATCGTGGCGATCTGCGCACTGCCTGCGCCTTCCAGCGCGCCCTGGTGCGCTGCACCGTCCACGCCCAGCGCCAAGCCAGAGACGACGGTCAGGCCAGCTTGGGCCAGTGCTTGACCAAACTCACGGGCGTTGCTTGCACCTTGCGGTGTGGGGTTGCGACTGCCCACAATCGCCACACAAGGCAGGCCGTCCAATGCGCCAGGAACCAAAGCCGCTTCATGGCCCAGGGCATACAGCATGAGCGGCGGATCTTCGGTATTGAGCAGGGTTTGCGGATACGCCTCGTCACCCAGCACCCACACGCGCCGACGCTGCAAATCGGCTTGCAGCCAGTTCCAGGTGGTATCCAGTGCCTCCGCAAATCCGGCGGGTTCAGTTTGCAGAGCCTGCGCCTGTGCGGTGCTGAGCACCTCGCGCAAATTTCCAATACTTTGTGTAAACACCTGGGCTGGCAGACCGAAAGCTGCCAACAATTTACGGGCCGAGGCGTTGCCGATGCCGGGTGTCAGTACCAGGCGCAGCCACCATGCCAGCTCATTGCGCTCCATCGAAAAGGGGCCTGTCTGTGACGTGAAATACGCCGTTAATGGCCTGTGCGTCAGGGAGTGGTCAGGCGGTCGCCAATGCGAACCGTGTCCGTGACCTGTACCACCAGCGCGTAGGCCACTTTCTCAAAGGTCAAAAACACCATCGCCAACCCGTTGCGCTCTTCTGGAAGGAGCAAGGGTGTGGCGACTTCGGAAGTCTTGTCTATCGCGCTGGCGCGACGCTTTTGGATGGCCATGACGTCGCCGGACTTCAGGCCGTCGGTCTTGCCACGGTTGACCACCACCACTTGGTTTTGTCCCGCATTGATCGCGCTGCTGCCATAGACCGAAATAATTTGCGCAGAAGTGCCTGCCGCTGCGGCATGCGGAATGAGTGCATCCAAGCGGGCGGGTGTGATTTCGAGCAAACGGTCGCCGGCGCGAATCTCTTCTTTTGCGCCAGTAATCACAATCTTTGCAGGTACCACGCGCTGAATCTGTTTGTCGCCGTCGGTGGTCGACTCAAAGCCTTCGCTTCCCGCCAGGGTTGCAGAGCCGATGAATTGCGCCTCGTAGCCCAGAATGGCACCGGTGCTGGGGTCTTTGAGCGGCGTAGCGTTGCGAAACACCCGAAACCGCCGTTCCGTGTCTGCCGTGAATTCCAGAGGTGTGTCGTTGGTGCTGCGTACGTAAGCACGGTCGCCCCGCGACAGCAACACCCGGTTTTCTTGCGCCGCAACAATGCGCGGCGCGGACAGCAGTGCTGCCTCGTCGATCACCATGGGCTCTGCCAAGAAGGGTTCGATCAAGTTGCGTTTGAGTGCGGTGGTCAGGGGAGCGGGAAGGGCTTCAACGCGGGTCGCGGGCGAAAGCCGAACCGTTTGCGCTGCATTGGCAGGCTCTGCAGCGGCCGTTTGCGCGTTTGCGGCGCTGGCGCCTCCCATCAGCAAACCAATCACCAGGCAAGACGCGCCGCGAGGCAGGGAGAACGTGGGCATGAAGGAGTCCTTGTCGAAAACAGATTGCGGTTTTGTCAATTATTGCCGCGAATCAGGCAGTTCGGCGCATGGCTTTTTCATTTCTGTACGAGTCGCTAGCGCAAAACGGCGAAAATAGAGGGCTTTTCATTGATTCAACCATGGCTTTACTTCCTATCCTCACCTACCCGGATCGCCGCCTGCACACCGTTGCCAAGCCCGTGGCAGCGGTCGACGCCCGCATTCACCAACTGGTTCAAGACATGCTGGAGACCATGTACGACGCCAATGGCATAGGCCTTGCCGCCAGCCAGGTGGATGTGCATGAGCGGGTCATCGTGATCGACGTGTCGCAGGAACGCAACCAAGCCCTGGTGCTGGTCAACCCCGAACTCGTCTGGACCAGCCCCGAGACGCACCTCAACGAAGAGGGCTGCTTGTCGGTGCCCGGTATTTACGATGGCGTCACCCGCCACAACGCGGTGCATGTGCGCGCCCAGGACCACCAAGGCCAAAGCCGCGTCATCGAGGCGCAAGAGCTCTTGGCGGTGTGTATTCAGCATGAGATGGACCACCTGATGGGCAAGGTGTTTGTGGAATACCTCTCGCCGCTCAAGCGCAACCGTATCAAAACCAAAATGCTCAAGGCCCAGCGCGAGGATTCCCGTTGAGGTTGGTTTTTGCCGGTACGCCGGAATTTGCCCGCAGCGCACTCGCGCAGCTGCATGCGGCCGGTCACACCATTGCCTTGGTACTGACCCAGCCCGACCGGCCCGCAGGCCGGGGCATGAAATTACAAGCTTCGGCTGTCAAACAGTTTGCGCTGGAGCATGGAATGCCCTTGGCGCAGCCACACGGCCTGCGCCTGGACGGCAAATATGCGGCCGACGCCGCGCAAGCCCAACAGGCCATCGCCGAGGCACAAGCCGACGCCATGGTGGTGGTGGCCTATGGCCTGATCCTGCCGCAATGGGTGTTGCATGCCTTTGCCGGGCCAGGTCAGTGGGGCTGCCTGAACATCCACGGCTCGCTGCTGCCACGCTGGCGTGGCGCAGCCCCCATCCATCGCGCGATCGAAGCGGGCGACAATGACACCGGTGTCACCATCATGCAAATGGACGCGGGGCTGGACACCGGCGCCATGCTGCTCAAAGAGAGCCTGCCCATTGCGCCAGATGACACCACCGCCAGCCTGCACGACCGTCTGGCCGCGCTGGGCGCCCAATTGGTAGTGCGAGCGCTGGCAGATCCGAGGGCCTGGGAGCCGCTCACGCAGAGCGAGCAAGGCGTCAGCTATGCCCACAAGATTGACAAAAGCGAGGCTGCCATCGACTGGCGCCACTCCAGCGCACAGATTGCACGGCGGGTGCGCGCCTTCAACCCCTTCCCCGGCGCCACCGCGCAATTGCAGGGTGAGCACCTCAAGGTCTGGGGCGCGGAAGTCTGGGCGGGTGCTGCACAGCCCAGCGACGCGTTGCCAGGCACGGTATTGCACGCGGACAGCCAAGGCATCGTGGTTCAAACGGGCGAGGGCGCGTTGAACGTGAGCGTCTTGCAACGCCCAGGCGGCAAGCGGCTGATCGCGGCTGAATTTTTGCGCGGCTTTGCGCTGACGCCGGGCATGGCCTTTGACCCGCCTGACGTGCGTGCCGTGGACTGATCAATCCGCATGTTTTTTTTGAAAGCGCACCGCCGCCATCCTGCGTTTCGGGATGGCTTTATGGACATGCTGGGCGCCGCACCAGGCATTGCCGCCTGGGGCTTGATGACGGGCGTGGCCATGGTCAAGTCCGGTATGGGCACGGTAGACGCCCTGGCCATGGCGCTGCTGGTGTTCGCGGGCAGTTCGCAGTTGGCGGCGATTCCACTGTTTATAGCTGCCGCGCCGATGTGGGTGATTTTGGCCACCGCGTTTTGTGTCAATCTGCGCTTTGTGGTGTTCAGCGCGCATTTGCGCAACTACCTGATGCATCTGCCACGCTGGCAGCGCATGGTCACGGGCTACTTCACCGCCGACCTGACCTATGTGTTGTTCGTGCGGCGTCATCCCGTGCCGGCGACTGACGACGCGGGACGCGCGACACAAATGGCCTATCTGGCGGGCAACGCCTGCATCAACTGGTTCAGCTGGGTCAGCGCCAGCCTTGTGGGCGTGGCCTTGGCGAACTTGATTCCCACTGCCTGGGGCCTGGGCTTTGCAGGGGTTTTGGCCTTGACGGGCATTTTGTGTTCGCTCGCCAGCAGCCGCCTGCGCTGGCTTGCAGGCGCCATTGCGGGGGCGGTGGCGGTCGCGGCCTATGCGCTGCCGTTCAAGCTCAATATTCTGGTGGCCATCGCGGCGGCGGTCCTGCTGTGCCTGTCGTTGGAGTCTCGCCCCGGCTTTGCACCCGAAAGTCCACCATGAGCTTGCAGATTTTCAACGACGAGACCTTGCTGACGATTGTGCTGATGGCCGTCATCACTGTCGTTTCACGCTCGTTTTTCTTTATTTCAGACGCCCAGTGGACCTTGCCGCGCTGGGCGCAGCGGGGCTTGCAGTACGCGCCGATCGCGGCCTTGTCGGCGGTGGTGATTCCAGAATTGGTCATGACGCAAGGGGTCTTTATCCACACCCTGCTCGATGCCCGTCTGTATGGCGCGGTCGCTGGCGCAGCCTATTTCTTTTGGCGCAAAGGTGTGGGCAACGCGGTGCTGGGCACGATTGTGTGCGGCATGGCGGTGTATTTGCCCCTGCACATCGGCTTGGGCTGGTAAGGCCTGAACAAGCCCGCTGCCTAAAATGGGCGGCAACACACGGGTTTGAAAAACCTCTCTCTTTGTCTATTTCCACGGCCTCACCATGAACGTTATTCGATTCTCTGATCTCTGTGCCCAAGGCCACGTGGCCGCCAAACGGGTGTTTATCCGTGCCGACCTCAACGTGCCCCAGGATGCGCAGGGCCACATCACCGAAGACACCCGCATCCGCGCCAGCGTGCCCTGCATCCAAATGGCGCTGGACGCTGGTGCGGCCGTGATGGTGACTTCCCACCTGGGCCGCCCCACCGAAGGCGCTTTTCAGGCCGCAGACTCGCTCGCGCCGGTGGCGCAGCGCCTGGGCGAATTGCTCGGACGCAGCGTGCCCCTGCTGGCGAACTGGGTGGACGGCGTGACGGTGGCGCCCGGCCAGATCGTGATGTTGGAGAACTGCCGCTGCAATGTGGGCGAGAAGAAAAATGCCCCGGCACTGGCCCGCAAAATGGCCGCACTGTGCGATATTTTTGTCCACGACGCTTTCGGCACCGCCCACCGCGCCGAGGCCAGCACCTACGGCATTGCTGAATATGCCCCGGTGGCTTGCGCAGGCCCCTTGCTGGCGGCAGAGATGGACGCGATTGCCAAGGCACTGCTTGCTCCCAAGCGCCCTTTGGTCGCCATCGTGGCAGGCTCCAAGGTGTCCACCAAGTTGACCATCCTGCAAAGTTTGGCTGCCAACGTGGACCAACTCATTGTGGGTGGTGGCATTGCCAACACCTTCATGCTGGCCGCAGGCCTGAAGATCGGCAAAAGCCTGGCGGAGCCTGATTTGCTGGACCAAGCCAAGGCTGTGATCGCGGCCATGCAAGCACGCGGTGCGGCCGTGCCCATTCCAAGCGATGTGGTCACGGCCAAGACGTTTTCTGCCGACGCGGTGGCTACCGTCAAAGCGGCGACCAAGGTGGCAGACGACGATTTGATTTTGGACATCGGCCCCGAAACCGCCAAAGTCTTGGCCGCGCAGTTGATGCGCGCTGGCACCATTGTCTGGAACGGTCCGGTGGGTGTGTTTGAGTTCGCCGCCTTTGAGAACGGCACCAAAGCCGTGGCACAGGCCATTGCGGACTCCAGCGCCTTTAGCATTGCCGGTGGCGGCGACACGCTGGCGGCGATCGCCAAGTACGGCATCGAATCCAAAATTGGCTACATCTCTACCGGCGGCGGCGCCTTTTTAGAGGTACTGGAAGGCAAAACGCTGCCGGCGTTTGAGATTTTGGGCCGCCGCGCTGACGCCGCCTTAAGCTGAGTATTCGCCTGGGGCATTGTTTGCCATCCTTTACGCGTCTGCGAAGCCGCGCGACAATGGCACCCGGCTGGGCTATCGTGCCGCCAACTCTTTCAATATGGAATGGAATACAACATGTCAAATCGTCGTGAATTTGTGGTGAAGCTGGGTATGGGTGCTGGTGCTTTGGTCAGTGGCGCTGTTTTTGCTGCCGCACCGATGGTTGACGACAAAGACCCCACGGCAGGCAGCTTGGGCTACAAGGCTGATGCGTCCAAGGTGGACAAAACCAAGTTCCCTAAATTTGCTGCCGGTCAAAACTGCGGCAACTGCGCCTTGTTCCAAGGCAAGGCAGGTGATGCTGCTGGCGGTTGCCCCCTGTTCGCAGGCAAGCAAGTGGCTGGCACCGGCTGGTGCAGCGCCTACAACAAAAAGGCCTGATCGGCTGCGTGGCAGATGCCACGACAACCACCGAGGGCTCCGGTGTTTCCGGGGTCGTCGGTGGTTTTTTTATTTCAGACCTGAGAAACAGTTCAACCATGCCCTTTTCCAAGCTCGGACTCTCTAGCGCCCTGTGCGCCGCCGCCCACTGTGCGGGGTTTCAGGCGCCCACACCGGTGCAAGAGGGGGCAGTCGCCGCCGTGTTGCAGGGCCGCGATGTGCTGGTACGCGCGCAGACCGGCTCAGGCAAAACCGCGGCCTTTGCTTTGCCGCTGTTGCAGTTGGTGGAGCCTGTGGTGCACGGCCGCAATGGGCCGCGGCGCATCCAGGCCTTGGTGCTGGTGCCGACCCGGGAGTTGGCGGTGCAGGTCGGTGACGTGCTCAAGGTCTTGGCCCGCGAGCTGGTGCCTGCGCCCAAAATCAGCGTGGTGTTTGGCGGCGTGTCGATCAACCCCCAAATGATGGGCCTGCGCGGTGGCAGCGACATCGTGGTGGCCACCCCCGGGCGCCTGCTGGACCTGGTGGACCACAACGCGGTGCACCTAGACCAGGTCCGCACCCTGGTGCTGGACGAGGCCGACCGGCTTCTGGAGCAGGGCTTTAGCGAAGAGCTGGGCCGCATCGTGGCCCTGCTGGGGGCAAAACGCCAAAGCTTGTTCTTTTCAGCCACCTTTGCCCCGCCCGTGAACGCCCTGGCGCAAGCGCTCTTGCGTGACCCGGTGCACGTGGAAATGCCAGACACCGCCGACACCGTGCCCGATATCGCTCAAAGCGCGATCGCTGTGGACACGCGCGCACGCACACAGCTGCTGCGTCACTTGATCAAGCAATACGGCTGGAGTCGCACGCTGGTGTTTGTTGCGACCAAATACTCGGCAGAGATCGTGGCCGACAAGTTGCGTAAAGCGGGTCTGAATGCCGAGCCACTGCACGGCCAGCTCAGCCAGGGCAAACGCAGCCAGGTGCTGGAAGATTTCAAGGCCTCCCGCATCTCCGTGGTGGTTGCCACCGATTTGGCGGCGCGCGGCATTGACGTGGTGGAACTGCCGGTGGTGGTCAACTACGACCTGCCGCGCTCGGCCGACGATTACACCCACCGCATCGGCCGCACCGGGCGTGCGGGCCAGGCGGGCTTGGCAGTGAGCTTTGTGAGCGCAGATACCGAGGCGCACTGGCGCCTGATAGAAAAACGCCAGGGCCTGGCGCTGGACTTGGAGGCGGTGGAGGGCTTTGAGCCCACCGAAGTGGCGACCGCGACCGCAGAGCGCTTTGTTGACGCCAGCGGCAATGGCGGCGTCAAGGGCAAACGACCCAGCAAAAAAGACAAGCTGCGCGCCGCCGCTGAAACGCAAGGGCAGGCGCATTGAATAGACTTGGCTCCTATGTCTGACGCATCGCAAATAGAAATCCCTCCCTCCTTTGTCGCGCTGTTTGTGACTCCAGGGCACACCCGGCCGCACACGGCGCGCGAAGTGGTGGCTGCGCGTTACGAGCTGTGCGAAGACCTGGCGCAAAGCCTGGCCCCTACAGCCAGTCACATGCAGCTTGCGCGTGATTTGCACGCGGCAGATGTGTTGGCGCAATGCCAGCACGCCATCTCCGGTCCTGAGGCGGTCGTAGACGACGCCGAGGCGCATTGGGTGGTATGCCGATTGGCTGAATTACTGGAGTGGGATATGCCAACCGTCCCCGCCCTGCCTGCGGCGCACTGACATGGCCAGCAACGCCGATCGACCAAGCAAAGGCAGACCCCCCGGCCGCTCCCTTCTGCCACAAGTTCGGGCTTTGGCGCTGCTGGTTCTGGCGGTTATCGCTTTGCATGGTGCGGTGTTGCACGGTCTGGCGCGGGCCCTGTCCAGCGCGCAGCCCCTCGCTGCGACCGGCCCGGTATTCACGGCCCGCACGCTGGTGCTGGAGGCACCTCTACAGGCCGACGCGCCGCGCACGGCGCCAGACGCGGATCAGCCTGTAGAGCCCGTCCAAGCCGCGCGCCAAACGCAGGCATTGCCTGCGCCTGCCAAGGCCCCGATGGCGCCTGCACCAGAACAAGCCGTACTCGCCGCGCCCGCAGCTGTGCCCACCAGCATCCAGGACGCGCCGCAAGCGGCACTGCCTCCCCCCACCATGCTGGCACAGCGCGCTGTCGAGCCGCTGCCCAATGCGCCCGCAGGCGCCGCATCGCCTAACACCAGCCAGGCCAATCCGGTGCCCGCGGGTGCTACCGTGCGCAGCGTGAGCGCAGGTCAGCCTGACTACGACTACCTGGTTCCCAGCCCGGTACGGCTTAAATACAAAGGATCGGGAACCAAAGGCTTTTTGGCGCTGCCGGTCTCGGCAGAGCTGTCGTGGATGAGGGAAGGCAGGTCGTATGACGCGCGCTTGGAGCTTGGCTTGCTGGGCTTTAGCCGGGTGCAGACCAGCAAAGGCGCGGTCGGTCCGCGTGGTTTGGAGCCCCTGCGTTTTGGCGACAAGACCCGCAGCGAAGAGGCGGCGCACTTTCAGCGTGCCAAAGGTATTGTCAGCTTCAGTGGCAATGGCCCTGACGCACCTTTGATGCCCTTGGCGCAAGACCTGCTCAGTGTCTACGTGCAGCTGGCGTCCATGTGGGGCGCCAATCCGGCGCGATTCAGCCCTGGAATGCTATTGCCATTTCAATTGGTGGAGAAACACCGGGCCGGGAGCCGGGTGTTCACTGTCGGCGCCACCGAGCGCCTGAAGGTGGAGGGACGTGAAATGGTTGCCATCCGCCTGGTCTGTGACCCCTCGGCCGACTATGACAACCGGGTAGAAGTGTGGCTGGCCCCCGCGTTGGAATACCTGCCTGCGCGCATCCGCATGACCCAGGCCAATGGCGATGAGGTCGACATTTTTTGGAGCAGTTCGGAAAAACCCTAGGCCCCCAAGACCTTGTAAACCGGCGAATCGCACAAATCCTGTTAACCTAGAAACCAACCCGCACCGAACGCCCCGCATGCACACGCTCTACGACTCCGACACCTTTACCGTGACCCATATGC
>CANBQX010000045.1 GCA_947371775.1 Comamonadaceae bacterium | reverse complement strand
GAGTTGGTGCAAGTTGCTGGCCCGGTGATCACGATTCCCCAAGACGTGGTGCGCAGGGGCGACAACCGGCGCGCCCAAGGCGAAGACCTGCAACGCGGCAAAGTCGCATTGACGCAAGGCAGTGTGCTCGGACCCGCAGGCCTGGGATTATTGGCCAGTCTGGGCCTGCCCACCGTGCGTGTGTGGCGCCGTTTGCGGGTGGCCTATTTTTCGACCGGTGACGAGATTTTGAGTCTGGGCGAGGCGCCTCGCGAAGGCGCCGTCTTTGACAGCAACCGCTACACCGTCTGGGGCATGCTGCAGCGCATGGGCATTGAACTCATCGACCTCGGCGTCGTCCGAGACGAACCCGCGCAATTGGAAGCGGCTTTTCGCAGTGCAGCCCTGCAAGCCGACGCCATCATCACCAGCGGGGGTGTGAGCGTGGGAGAGGCCGACCACACCAAGGCCATGATGCGCAAAATCGCACAAAGCGACACGCACGGCGAAGGCGGCGTGGTGTTTTGGCGCATCGCCATGCGTCCGGGCCGACCCATGGCCGTGGGCCGCTTGGGTCAGGTGCCGCTGTTTGGCCTGCCCGGCAATCCGGTCGCGGTGATGGTGACTTTTTTAGCCTTTGTGCGCCCGGCCCTGTGGCGCATGATGGGCGCCAATGCCACAGACCCGGCCGTGGCGCCACCTTGGCTGAAAGCCCGATCCTCTCAGCCGATCCGCAAAAAACCGGGACGCACCGAATACCAGCGCGCCATCGTGAGCACCGATGACCAGAGACAACTCTGCGTGCAAACCACAGGCGACCAAGGCTCCGGGGTGCTCAGCTCCATGGTCAGGGCCAACGGTTTGCTGGTGTTGCACCATGACCAGGGCTCTATTGCCCCAGGGGACATGGTCGACGTGATAGTCTTTTCGGGCGTGCTGTAGCGCTTAAGCGTCGGCGGGCGCCATGCCCACGCCGCGGTTGGCCAAGCCATCGGCCCGCTCATTGCCCGGATCTCCGTTGTGGCCTTTGACCCAGCGCCAGTCGATCGTGTGGCCGCCTTGCGAGACCAGGGTGTCGAGCTGCTGCCACAAATCCACGTTTTTGACGGGTTGTTTGGCCGCAGTGCGCCAACCTTTGGCTTTCCAGCCGGGAAGCCATTCGGTAATGCCTTTGAGCACGTATTGGCTGTCCAAGTGCAAAGTGACCTGACAGGGGCGTTTGAGCGCAGCCAGGGCCTGAATGACGGCCATCATTTCCATGCGGTTGTTGGTGGTGCCTGCTTCGCCGCCGCAGAGCTCTTTTTCACTGCCGTCGGGCGAGCGCAGCAACACGCCCCAACCACCGGGGCCCGGGTTGCCTTTGCAGGCGCCGTCGGTATAAATCACAACCTGGTTCACTGTTTTGTTTCCTTGTTCGTCATATCCTGGCGCCGTTGGCCTGCTGCTACCGCAGACGCAGCACGCAAGCGTTTGGATCGCCATGTCGCACCCATTAACCTTGCACCCCGCACTTTTTTGACAGCCACCACCATGTAGGCGGCGCCCAGCACCGGCCACCAGCGCGCGCCTAAGCGGTCCAGCCAGCCCAAGCGACGCAGCCACCGCGCGCTGCTGACCGCCGGTCCGTGGCAACCATAGCGCACCACCTCCACCTCAAAGCCCAGCAGGCGCAACCAATCTCGCAGCCGCCAAACGCCCAGGAACGAGTCTTCCAGTGGCAAATAGTCCTGTCCCATGAAACGTCCGAGCCCCAGCAAGCGCCACAACCTTTGGCGGGCCAGCCGCAAGGCCCACAAACTGGTGGGGTTGAGCCCGCAAATCACAACCCTGCCCTCCGGCATCAACACCCGCTCCACCTCGCGCAGCGTCTCGTGTGCGTCGCTGTTTTCCAGTGTGTGGGGCATCACGACCAAATCCAAGCTCGCGGCCGGAAAGGGCAGCGCCTCAAAATCAGTGACCAGTGCCAAGGGAACATCGCCTGCATGCAGGTCAAGCGCAGAAGCCTCTTGCCCCGACGCACCAAGGGGCATTTCCTGCACCGCCAGCCAGCGATGGGGCATGCGGTTATCCTGCAGACCGCACAGTTCAGGCAAGCCCAACTGCAGCGCGTGGTAGCCAAAAACGTCTGCCACTGCGCGGTCTACCTGCGCACTTTCCCATTCCAGCAAGTAGCGCCCCGGCGGCGTCTGTAACCACTGCTGCAAACCTATAATTTGATCGCTCATGACGTTAATACCGCTGCCCGCATTGACTGACAATTACATCTGGATGCTGCACGACGGGCAAGCCGCGTGGGTGGTGGATCCCGGCGATGCCGATCCGGTATTTCAAGCCTTGGCCGCACACCAACTGCGCCTGGCGGGCATTCTAGTCACCCACCACCATGCAGACCACACGGCAGGCGTTGCCGCCTTGCGCGCCGCCACAGGCGCCCAGGTCTATGGCCCGTGCCTCGAAAAAATGCCGGAACCCTTGGTCCGCTTAGGCCAGGATGACACAGTAGACGTACTGGGCCTTGCATTCCAAGTGATCGAAGTTCCGGGCCACACGGCGGGGCACATTGCCTACTATTGCACCGCGGTCGACGATGTGCCCGTGCTTTTTTGCGGCGACACCTTGTTCAGCGGCGGCTGTGGTCGACTTTTTGAAGGCACGCCGGTGCAAATGCTCACATCGCTGGAGAAGCTCGCGGCCTTGCCGGGCAACACCCGCGTCTGCTGCACACACGAATACACCTTGAGTAACCTGCGCTTTGCCTTGGCGGTCGAGCCTGGCAACCAAGCGCTGGTCGCTTACCAACAGCGGTGCCTGGCACTGCGTGAATCCCGGCAACCGACGCTGCCATCGACCATCTCGGTAGAGAGAGCGATTAACCCCTTCTTGCGTAGCAGCGAAGCCGAAATCGCGGCATCCGCCCACCGGTTTGACCAGGCCTTGTGCGCCAGTCAAGGTGTTTTTGCGACCTTGCGCACTTGGAAAAATCAGTTTTGATGCATTTTGTGAAGCTTTGGCGCCCTGCAATATGCGCGGCAGCACTCGCCTGTTGGGCGCTTGGGAGCGTACACGCCCAAACCTACCCACCGAGTGACACCCTGCAAACGCTGGCCCCGCAAGAAAACACCAGCCGTTCGGTCGCGTCCATGGCCACCACGACCGACCTGTGGGAACGGATCCGTCAGGGGTATGCCATGCCCGATTTGGAAAGCCCACTCGTGCGTGACCGCGAGAACTGGTATGCCGCACGACCGGACTACATTTTTCGCATGACAGAGCGGTCGCGCAAATATCTCTTTCACATCGTGGAAGAATTGGAACTGCGCAATATGCCCACCGAGCTGGCCTTGCTGCCCTTTGTCGAAAGCGCCTTCAACCCCCAAGCCGTTTCGAGCGCAAAAGCTGCTGGAATGTGGCAGTTCATGCCCGCCACAGGCAGGACGTTTGAGCTCAAACAAAACGTATTCCGGGATGATCGACGCGACGTATTGGCGTCCACCCGCGCGGCCTTGGACTATTTGCAAAAGCTCTACGGCATGTTCGGCAACTGGCACTTGGCCTTAGCCGCCTACAACTGGGGCGAAGGCAGCGTCGGCCGGGCCATCGCGAAAAATGAGCGTCTGATGCTAGGCACGGGCTACACCGATCTGACCATGCCCATGGAAACCCAGTTTTATGTGCCCAAACTGCAGGCCATTAAGAACATCGTGGCCCGCCCTCAGGACTTTGGCAGCCAATTGCCAAAAATCGAGAACCACCCCTACTTCCAGACGGTAAGTATCCGACGCGACATCGACGTCGCCATGGCAGCCAAGCTGGCGGAGGTGCCCTTGGAGGACTTCAAGGCCCTCAACCCCTCCTTGAATAAACCCGTGATACTGGCTGCGGGCACGCCACAAATCCTGCTGCCGTGGGACAGCGCCGATGTGTTTATGCAAAACCTGGATCGGTTTGCTGGCTCACGTCTGGCGACCTGGACCGTTTGGGTGGCGCCGGGCACCCTGCGGGTTGCGGATGCCGCAAAGCAGGCAGGCATGACCGAGGCACAGCTCCGGGAAATCAACAATATCCCACGCGGCATGCTGATCAAGCCCGGATCGACGCTGCTGGTACCCCGCCCGGCACATGCGCAAGTGGATGTGACCAGTGCGGTGGCCGACAAGGGCGAAGTCAGCTTTGCCCCTGAAATGGTGCAGGTTCGCAAACTGGTGAAAGCGGGCAAAGGCGACTCGGTCGCCACCATTGCGAAGCGCTATGCGACGTCGCCCAGCAATGTGGCCCAGTGGAACAAAGTCGCGGCCAACGCCAACTTTAAGGCGGGCCAGAGCGTGGTGGTCTACGTGCCTGTGAATGCGGCGAACCCCAAGGCAGGCTCTGCCAAGGCCCGCTCAAAGTCCACCAATCGGTCGGCAGAAAAGAAGACACGCTTGAAAGGGGAAAAAAAGGCCAAGGCCTGAGCAAGGAATTCGTCAGCGACGGGCCGTTACAATAGCAACCATGATTCTCGCCCACATGTTCCTTTCGAACACCACCGTCGCCTTCGCGGTCGCGGGATGTGCGCGTGCAATTACCACCAAAACCACGACGATTAAGGGCTGATCCAGTCTGGTTCGTCGTGCGCCCTCCCGGCCAGACGAGCCGGGCAAACAGTCAGGTTGAAAACTGTTGAAAATGAAAGGGCGTTGAAATGAGCAATTTAGTAGGTTTGGTCGGCTGGCGCGGCATGGTCGGCTCCGTGTTGATCGATCGCATGCAGGCCGAGGGTGACTTCGATCTCATCGAGCCCATGTTCTTCTCCACCTCCAACGCCGGTGGCAAGGCACCCGCACAAGCCAAGAACGAAACCACGCTGCAAGACGCTTTCAATATCGACGCACTTAAACGCTGCGACATCATCATCAGCGCCCAGGGCGGCGACTACACGACTGAAGTTTTCCCCAAACTCCGGGCTGCGGGTTGGAACGGCCACTGGATCGACGCGGCGTCTACGCTGCGTATGGAAAAGGACGCTGTCATTATTTTGGATCCGGTCAACATGACCGTGATTCAACACGCATTGGCCAACGGGGGAAAAAACTGGATTGGCGGCAACTGCACCGTTAGTTGCATGCTCATGGGCGTTGGCGCACTGTACAAAGCTGGATTGGTGGAATGGATGAGTACCCAAACCTACCAAGCCGCGTCCGGCGGTGGTGCGCAGCACATGCGTGAATTGCTGACGCAGTACGGCACCTTGAACGCAGAGGTCAAAGCCCTGCTAGACGACCCCAAAAGCTCTATTTTGGACATTGACCGCATGGTTGTGGCCAAGCAGCGCAGTCTCAGTGCGGCAGAAACTGCCAACTTCGGCGTACCCCTGGGTGGCTCGCTCATCCCTTGGATTGACAAAGACCTCGGCATTGGCAAAAGCTATGACGACGACGGCTGGGGAACCTCCAAAGAAGAATGGAAGGGCATGGCTGAAACCAACAAAATTCTGGGTCAAGGCCCTGACTTTGGATCCATGGCGACCCCGGTGGACGGATTTTGCGTGCGCGTAGGCGCCATGCGCTGCCATAGCCAGGCGCTCACCTTCAAATTGAAGAAAAACGTGCCAGTTGCCGATATTGAAGCCATGATCGCCGCCGACAACCCGTGGGTCAAGCTGGTGCCCAACACCCGCGAAGCCACGATTCGCGACCTGACGCCCGTAGCGGTGACCGGAACCATGACGATTCCTGTGGGCCGTGTTCGCAAGCTGGCGATGGGGCCCGAGTATGTGGGCGCCTTCACAGTGGGAGACCAGCTTCTGTGGGGCGCGGCAGAACCGCTGCGCCGCATGCTGCGCATCTTGCTGACAGCCTAAGGCGTGGGGCATTGGAGCTGAATGGCCTGCACACTGGATTGCCCCGCGAGCGCGACAAGATTAAAAAAATGGCAATAAATATGATATGCGATCAATTTTTAGGTAGAGTCAAAGCTTGTCCCTGATAATCGATTTTTGGCGAATTTGAGCCGAGTTCAGAAGAAAGGTTGGATTTCAATTGATCTACCATCAACGTTTTTTGCGTTCCTCTGCCGCACCTGTTGCGGCCGTATTGATCAGTTTGGGTGCTACCAACGCCAGTGCGCTGTCTATGGGAAAGCTCCGAGTTCAGTCGGCGCTGGGCCAAAGCCTGATCGCCGAAATTGACCTGACCGATGTCAGCGAAGAGGATGCAGCTTCCCTGAAGTCCGAACTTGCAGCGCCCAGCACATTCACCGGAATGGGCTTGGAGTACAACGTCGCGCTCAATGGAACACAAATTGTTCTACAGCGCCGCCAAAACGGAAGCCGGTACCTCAAAGTCACAGGCACCCGCACGCTGAATGACCCCTTCGTGGATATTCTGGTCGAGTTGAGCTGGGGCTCCGGCAAAATAGTACGGACCTACACGCTTCTTCTGGATCCGCCAAAATCGCAAGAAGCAGCCCCCTTACCGGTTCTGCCTGCCCCCCTTTCGGACAATCAAGCGGCACCACCCAAGGCTGCCGCGCCGGTGGCCGCAACCGCGACCCCAGCGAATACCACGCTCCCAGCCAACAGCGCATCCAAGAAGTCATCAACGAACTCGATGCTTGCGCCAGCCGCTGCGACCAGCGGGCAGCAACGGGTGAAAGTTCATACCGGTGATAACGCTGGAAAAATCGCGGGGGCCTGGTTAACGGACGGCGTCACTGTGGAGCAAATGTTGGTGGCGATGCTCGATGCCAACCCTGCAGCTTTCGTCGGCGGCAACGTCAACCGCCTGATGGCCAACACAGAGATTGTGGTTCCCGATGCGGCCGCGGTCAAAAAAACCTCGCCAACGGAAGCCTTGCATCTGATCCAGCGCCAGAACCAAGAGTTCCAGAACTTGCGCCGTACTTTGGCTAGCCAAGCACCCACTGCACCGGCAACGTCCAAGCCTGCAGAAACTGCCGGCAAAGTAACCCCTGCTGTGCCTGCGACATCCTCCAAAACTGCGTCGGGCGACACTCTCAAACTGTCCAAAGGCAACGCGCAGGATGTGGCGGAAAAAGCCAACATGGAGCAAATTGCGCAGCAAAGGGCCAAGAACGAGGCCAGTGAACGCGCCCGTGAACTGGCCAAGAACATCGAAGAGCTCAATCAATTGGCCAAAGTCGCTGCAAAACCGGAGCCAGTTTCTTCTCCTCCAGCACCCAATGCAACCGCGTCCAGCCCCGCAAACGCCGGCAGTGCACCCCTTGCAGCGCCTGCCGCATCGACGCCGGCATCCAATCCGGTCGCTCCCGCAGTGGTTGCAGCGACTCCATCCCCTTCCCAAGCGCCATCAGGAGGGCTGTTCGAAAGCTTCACACGCAACCCTGACGTGGGTGCTCTCCTACTGGCTCTCTTGGGATTGCTCGGCGGCTTGGGTTGGTACCGCCGCATGCAAGCCAAGAAAAACAGTGCCGACGGCTTGAACGCCCCCTCAAAATGGAACTCGAGCGCCAGCACATCATTCGCCGGGGCGCAGCGCGTTGACACATCAGAGGCCATTAATTCGAGTCTGCACAACTCCATCTACCAAGAGAGCCAGCTGGAATTGGCCAATGAGCTCGATCCAGTGGCCGAGGCGGAGGTGTACCTCGCTTATGGCAAAGACGTTCCTGCAGAAGAAATATTGAAAGAAGGCCTGCAGCAAACCCCCAACCGAGTAGCCATCCATATCAAATTACTGGCCATTTATGCCAAACGCGGTGACGCCAAGAGCTTTGAGTCGATTGCGCAGGACGTGAAAACCTTAACGCAAGGTGACGGCTCCGATTGGGCGCAAGTATTAGAAATGGGCTTAGCGCTGGATCCCACCAATCCGCTGTACAGCGAAGGAATCAACAAAGCCCCAGAACCTGAGGCACCCAATCCAGGCTTTCAGAACCCGATTTTTCAACTGGAACCCGATGACTTGGTAGCCCTGTCCAAGGACAAAGCAAACGCGGGTGCAGCGGACAACCATGCCGATCTTCCCGCCGTGGAAGAATCTGCCAACGCATCCATGCCTCTGCCTTCTCAAACAGCGGCCCCTCAGCGGGATGACTCTTTCGAGGAAGAACCGATCTCCCTCCATGTTGCCGCCGCGGTGCCGGAGAGTGCCTTTGCCACCACAGAGCGTCTTGATGCCACGCTGGCATTGGCCGAACAGTTTTTAGAAATCGGCGAGAAAGAAGGCGCTCGCGCGCTGATTGAAGAAGTCATGGCCGGCGGGAACGAGTCCTTGCGCAAGCGCGCCACGGAATTGCTCGCCAAAGCACGATGAAGCGCCGCGCACGCCGCGCGACTCCGGGTCTTTCGTGCGCATAGCTCTTGGCGTAAGTTACAGCGGCCAGGCTTATCAGGGCTGGCAAAGTCAGGCTTCCGGCCAAACGGTTCAAGACCGGCTGGAAGCGGCCCTGTCCGAGTTCACCCAACAGCGCGTGTCCACCCTGTGCGCGGGGCGCACCGATGCGGGTGTCCATGCGCTGATGCAGGTGGTGCATTTCGATACCGAAGCGGATCGGGACCCCAATTCCTGGGTGCGTGGCACCAACGCCAATCTGCCCAAGGACATTGCCGTGGAATGGGCACAGGAGGTGCCTGCCGATTTTCATTGCCGCGCCAGCGCGACTTCCCGTCGCTATGCCTATGTATTGCGCCAGTCCGAGGTCCGGCCAACTGTCGATGCGCTGCGCGTAGGGTGGACGTTTTACGCATTGGACGGCCAGGCCATGCGGGAGGCCACGCGGTACATTCTGGGGGAGCATGACTTCAGTTCATTTCGCGCATCTCAGTGCCAGGCGCTCTCCCCGGTGAAAGACTTGCGGGAAATTTGTATCACGCAGCGCGGTGCTTATTGGCGGTTTGAATTCGAGGCCAATGCGTTTTTGCACCACATGATCCGCAACATCATGGGTTGCCTCTTGCAGATTGGCCAGGGCAAACACCCCCCGTCCTGGATGTACGAGGTGCTCATGGCGCGCGACCGCAACGCCGCTGCACCCACGTTTTCTCCCTTTGGCTTGTATTTTCTGGGGCCACGCTATCCGTCCCATTTCGGCATCCCGGACCGCACACCTGCGTATGATTGGCTGCCATGAATGCAAGCTCTTCCATGCCGGTTCGCACCCGGGTCAAGCTGTGCGGCTTCACCCGTGAACAGGATGTCGACGCAGCCGTCGCCGCGGGCGTGGATGCCATCGGCTTTGTTCTTTACGCACCCAGCCCCCGTGCTGTCAGTCCTGCCCGAGCGGCCGAACTGGCCAGGCGCCTGCCCCCCTTTGTCACACCGGTACTGCTGTTTGTGAACCACAGCGCCGCGGAAGTCGCCCAGGCGTTTGAACTGCTACCCCAGGCGATCGCCCAATTTCATGGTGACGAGAGTCCCGAGCAGTGCGTCGCCTTGAGCCAGCAGGCAGCCCGCCCCTTTCTGCGCGCCGCGCGCATTCCCCTGGGGCCGGAGGCGGCCGAGTTTGACCTTGTAAACTACGCCCACCTTTACTCTCAGGCCCAGGCGATTCTGCTCGACGCGCATGTCGACGGATTTGGCGGGGGCGGCAAGGCATTTAATTGGTCACTTCTTCCTCCAAGCGTCAACGCTCACCTCGTTTTGAGTGGTGGGTTGAATGCAGCAAACGTGGGCGACGGCATCGCCCAACTCCACCCACGGTGTAAATCACTGTCGGTGGACGTCAGCTCGGGCATCGAAGCCGATGCGCCGGGCGGTGGAACCCGCAAGGGCATCAAAGACCCTGAAAAAATCAACCAGTTTGTGGCAGCCGTGCGGGCTGCCGACGAGCGCTTTGCAAGAAATACCTGAACACCATGTCTTCCTACCAACAACCTGACCGCAGTGGTCACTTCGGAAAATACGGCGGCAGTTTTGTCTCCGAAACCCTGACCCACGCGATCAACGAGCTCAAAGACGCCTACGCAAAATACCAAAACGACCCGGCCTTTGTGGCCGAGTTCAAGTCGGAATTGGCCCATTTTGTCGGTCGCCCTTCACCGATTTACCACGCAGACCGCATGAGCCGCGAGATGGGCGGAGCGCAGATTTACCTCAAGCGCGAAGACCTCAACCACACCGGCGCGCACAAGATCAACAACACCATCGGCCAGGCCATGCTCGCCAAGCGCATGGGCAAGCCGCGCGTGATTGCCGAAACCGGCGCGGGCCAGCATGGCGTAGCGACTGCCACTATTTGCGCCCGCTATGGACTGGAATGCGTGGTCTACATGGGCAGTGAAGACGTCAAACGCCAGAGCCCCAACGTCTACCGCATGAAGCTCTTGGGCGCCACCGTGGTGCCCGTCACCAGCGGCAGCCGCACCCTCAAAGACGCGCTCAATGAAGCCATGCGCGACTGGGTGGCCAATGTGGACAACACCTTCTACATCATCGGCACAGTTGCGGGCCCCCACCCCTACCCCATGATGGTGCGGGACTTCCAAAGCATTATTGGCACCGAATGCATTGCCCAAATGCCCGACATGCTGGCCAAGCAGCATGCCGCCAACACCCAACCCGACGCGGTGATTGCCTGCGTAGGTGGCGGCAGCAACGCGATGGGCATTTTTTACCCCTACATCGGTTTTGAAAATACCCAGCTCATCGGTGTGGAAGCGGCTGGCGAAGGCCTCGACAGCGGCAAGCATTCGGCATCCATTCAGCGCGGCAGCGCCGGGGTCTTGCATGGCAACCGGACCTACGTGCTGCAAGACGACAACGGCCAGGTCACCGAGACGCACAGCATCAGCGCCGGACTGGACTATCCCGGCGTGGGCCCCGAGCATGCCTTTTTGAGCGACATCGGTCGCGCGCAGTATGTGGGTGTGACCGACAAAGAAGCGCTGGAGGCCTTCCACTACCTGTGCCGCACCGAGGGCATCATTCCGGCCCTGGAATCCAGCCATGCGGTGGCGCATGCCATGAAACTGGCCAAGACCATGCGCAAAGACCAGTCGATTCTGGTCAACCTGTCGGGGCGCGGCGACAAAGATATCGGCACGGTCGCCGACCTGAGCAATGCCGATTTCTATTGCCGCCCCAGCTGCCAAGGCCAGGGCGTCAAAGGCGGCGAGCAGCCCATCACCCTGATCAAAGCCGGAGCCGCAGCATGAGCCGCATCGACACCACCTTTGCCGCACTTCAAGCGCAGGGCCGCAAAGCTTTGATTCCTTTTGTCACAGCCGGCTTCCCATTCCCCGATGTGACGCCCGAGCTGATGCACGCCATGGTGGCGGGCGGCGCCGATGTGATTGAGCTGGGCGTGCCCTTTTCGGATCCCAGCGCCGATGGCCCGGTGATTCAAAAAGCCGGAGACCTGGCCTTGTCCTATGGCATTGGCCTGGTGCAAGTGCTGGCCATGGTGCGCGATTTCCGCCAGACCAACCAGACAACCCCCGTGGTGCTCATGGGCTATGCCAACCCGATCGAGCGCTACGACCAAAAACATGCGAGCGCTGGCATATCCAGTCCGTTTGTACGGGATGCGGCAACGGCGGGCGTGGACGGTGTGCTGGTTGTGGACTACCCGCCCGAGGAGTGCGAAGCCTTTGCGGCGGACCTGCGCGCCCACCAGATGGACTTGATCTTCTTGCTGGCCCCCACCAGCACCAACGAACGCATGGAACAAGTCGCCCGCGTAGCCTCGGGCTATGTGTATTACGTCTCGCTCAAAGGCGTGACTGGCGCCGGCACCCTGGACACCGATGCAGTGGCTGCGATGTTGCCGCGTATTCGTCGCCATATTCAAACCCCGGTGGGCGTGGGATTTGGCATTCGCGACGGTGAAACCGCGAAAACGATTTCCCAGGTCGCAGACGCCGTGGTGATTGGCAGCAAAATCATCCAGCTGCTGGAACATGCGCCCCGCCACGAAGCAGCCGGCGTTGCGCAAACTTTCTTGCGTGGCGTACGCGCCGCTATGGACGCCTGACACGGTCTGCGGTAATCTGCGACGCGCTTCCTGAACTTCACCTCAAACCCGAGAGACACCCCATGAGCTGGCTTGAAAAACTACTGCCCCCGAAGATTCAGCAAACCGACCCGGCGGCACGACGCACGGTGCCCGAAGGGCTGTGGGTCAAATGCCCCAGCTGTGAAACGGTGCTCTACAAAACAGACCTGGAGCAAAACCAAAATGTGTGCCCCACCTGCAGCCACCACCACCGTATTGGTGCGCGCGCGCGCTTGAATGCGTTTTTGGACAACGAAGGTCGTTTTGAAATTGGGCAGGAAGTGCTGCCGGTGGACGCGCTCAAGTTCAAAGACAGCCGCAAGTACCCCGACCGTTTGAAAGAAGCCCTGGAGAACACCGGTGAGACCGACGCCCTGATCGTCATGGGCGGTTCGGTGCATGGCGTGGGGCTGGTGGCGGCGTGCTTTGAATTTGAATTCATGGGCGGCAGCATGGGTTCAGTAGTGGGTGAGCGCTTTGTGCGCGGGGTTGAAGCCGCAATCGAGCAAAAAGTGCCTTTCTTGTGCTTTACCGCTACCGGTGGCGCCCGCATGCAAGAAGGCTTGTTGAGCCTCATGCAAATGGCCAAAACCAATGCCTCACTCACCCGTCTTGCCAAAAAAGGCCTGCCTTACATCAGCGTGCTGACCGACCCGACCATGGGCGGCGTGAGCGCTGGTTTTGCCTTTTTGGGTGATGTGGTGATTGCAGAGCCCAAGGCCCTGATCGGCTTTGCCGGGCCCCGCGTGATTGAGTCCACGGTGCGAGTGACTTTGCCGGAAGGTTTTCAGCGCGCAGAGTTCTTGCAGACCAAGGG
>CANBQX010000044.1 GCA_947371775.1 Comamonadaceae bacterium | reverse complement strand
GCGCTCATGATCGTCAGTTCGTTCTTCATGCCTGGCGGCGCGCCCGCTGCAGGCTGGACGCTGTACGCCCCGCTGACCCTGCAAATGGGTCCCAGCATGGACGCCGGTATTTTTGCGCTGCACATCTTGGGCGCTTCGTCCATCATGGGCTCGATCAACATCATCGTCACCATCCTGAACATGCGCGCACCTGGCATGACCCTGATGAAGATGCCCATGTTCGCTTGGACCTGGTTAATCACTGCCTACTTGCTGATTGCGGTGATGCCTGTGTTGGCCGGCGCAATCACCATGACGCTGACAGACCGCCACTTTGGCACCAGCTTCTTTAACCCCGCTGGCGGCGGCGACCCCGTCATGTACCAGCACATTTTCTGGTTCTTCGGACACCCTGAGGTGTACATCATGATCTTGCCGGCCTTCGGCATCATCAGCCATGTGGTTCCCACCTTTGCCCGCAAAAAGCTCTTCGGCTACGCGTCCATGGTGTACGCAACTTCCAGTATTGCCATCCTGTCCTTTATCGTGTGGGCACACCACATGTTTACCTCGGGCATGCCGGTGACCGGACAGTTGTTCTTTATGTACGCCACCATGTTGATCGCCGTGCCGACGGCGGTGAAGATCTTCAACTGGATCGCGACCATGTGGCAAGGCTCCATGACCTTCGAGACGCCTATGCTGTTTGCAGTGGGCTTTATCTTCGTGTTCACCATGGGTGGCTTTACCGGCCTGATTTTGGCCATGGCCCCTATCGACATCCAAATCCATGACACCTACTATGTGGTGGCGCACTTCCACTATGTGTTGGTGGCGGGTTCCTTGTATGCCATGTTCTCCGGTTATTACTACTGGAGCCCCAAGTGGACAGGCGTGATGTACAACGAAACGCGCGGCAAGATCCACTTCTGGTGGTCACTGATCGCGTTCAACGTGACCTTCTTCCCCATGCACTTCTTGGGTCTGGCCGGTATGCCACGCCGCTACGCCGATTACCCCATGCAGTTCGCCGACTTCAATGCGATCGCAACAGTGGGTGGCTTCGCTTTCGGTTTTGCCCAGGTGTACTTCTTCTTGTTTGTGGTGTTGCCCACCATGCGCGGCCAAGGTGCTAAGGCTCCTCAAAGCCCCTGGGAATCGGCTGAAGGTCTGGAGTGGGAAGTTCCCTCGCCCGCGCCTTTCCACACCTTCGAGACGCCTCCCAAACTGAACGCTGCTGCCAACAAGGTGATTGGCTAAGCCCTTTCGGCTTAGAACTTCAGGCTACCGATGAACCCGACCCAGAAAAAGTCCAACCTCAAGCTTGCGCTGATTCTGGCGTCGGTGGCGGTCGCCTTTTTCTGTGGATTTGTGTTCAAGCTGGCTGTGTTGGGCGTTTGACCTTGCGATGAATCTGCAGCGCGCAAATTTCCAGATGGTTGGCAAACTGGCCGTGGTGGTCAGCATGATGTTCGCCTTCGGGTATGCGCTGGTTCCCTTGTACCGTGCGATTTGCGAAATGACAGGCCTGAATGTGTTGGCCTTGAATGAGCAGGTCGTCGCGGGCGCTAAACCCGCATTCGTGCAAAACACCCAGATTGATACGTCCCGTACGATCACGGTCCAATTCGACGCCAATGCCAATGGCCCCTGGGATTTCAAGCCGGCACAGCGTTCGGTCAAAGTGCACCCTGGCGAGTTAACCACGGTGATGTACGAGTTCCAAAACGTACAAAACCGCCGCATGTCTGCTCAGGCCATTCCCAGTTACGCGCCCCAACAGGCCGCAGCGCATTTCAATAAAGTGGAATGCTTTTGCTTCAACCAGTACACGCTGGAGCCGGGTGAGAAAAAATCATGGCCTGTGGCCTTTGTGATTGACCCAAAGTTGTCCAAAGATGTGCGCACCATCACCTTGTCGTACACTTTTTTTGAAGTGGGTGGCAAGACACCTGCCGCTCCGCTTGCGCAATTGCAAAATGCCAATATGGCGCTAGCGGGTACATGATGGCAGCGGAGAACGGCAAGGTGGCGACGTCATCGTTTTTGCGAAGCGTGAAACTGGTTGCCTGGTCATTCTTGGGTATCCGCAGCCGTGCAGGGTATGAAGACGATCTGGCCAAGGTCAATCCCATGCACGTCGTTGCAGTGGGGCTGATTGGTGGTCTGCTGTTCGTATTGGGATTGATTGGTTTGGCCACATGGGTCGTTGGAAAATAAGGCGCTGCGCCTGCGGTGCTGCGAAAGTTTAGAAACGTATTCGGAAAAATGGAGTTGAAATGAGTACAAGCGCACACGGAACAACACCGTACTATTTTGTCCCGGGACCTTCGCGTCATCCGGCGATGGCCGCTTTGGGCCTGTTGTTTGTGATCATGGGTGCGAGCCAGTGGATCAACGGCGCCGAGTGGGGTAAATATGCCCTGGCGTTCGGCCTGGCCTTCTGGCTTGTTGTGCTTTACCAGTGGTTTGGTGACGCCATCGCCGAGAGCGAAGGCGGCCAATATGGTCGCAAGATCGATCTGTCCTTCCGCTGGAGCATGAGCTGGTTCATTTTCTCGGAAGTGATGTTCTTCGGCGCATTTTTCAGCGCTCTGTGGTGGGCCCGCTCGCACTCGGTTCCCGCGCTCGGAAGCCTGGACAATGCGCTTTTGTGGCCTGACTTCAAGGCCGCATGGCCCAGCTTGGTGGCAGGCGCCACGGGTTCACCTGCTGGGATCGTGGAGCCTTTCACCACCATGGGCCCCTTCTGGTTGCCCACGATCAACACGGCCCTGTTGTTGACATCGGGCGTGACCTTGACCATTGCCCACCATGCCTTGTTGGACAACAACCGCAGAAAAACCGTCGCATTCATGTGGCTCACTGTGCTCTTGGGTGTGACCTTCCTGTGCGTTCAGGGTTATGAGTACTACCATGCATACACCGAGTACAACCTGAAACTGAGCTCCGGAATCTACGGTTCGACCTTTTTCATGTTGACGGGTTTTCACGGCTTTCACGTGTTCGTGGGCATGTTGATGCTCTTGGCAACCACCTTGCGTTTGCAAAAAGGACACTTCTCAGCCGACCGTCATTTCGGCTTTGAAGGCGCCGCCTGGTACTGGCACTTTGTGGACGTGGTGTGGTTGGGCTTGTACATCTTGGTGTACTGGCTGTAAACAGCCTCTTTCCAACAACAAAGGCACCGTGAGGTGCCTTTTTGTTTCCTGAGATGATGGGAAGTGCGTGCCTTATGTCCCTGAAGGTATGCCGGTCGGGTGAATGAGTCCTAATTTCCACGACAGCAGAATCCCGGCAAACAGCAATATGGAGACGCCCACGCGCAGCGCGAGCGCCCGCGCCATGCGCCGCGACTGGCGCGGCCCGGTGTTGGAGCCACGCAGCATGAAGAACAAGGCAGTGGCCAGACTGGCGAGAATGGCGAAGAAGGCAAGGCTTACAAGGTAGGTCATAACTCGGATTATCTTTTGAACTTCACGCGAAAGTTTTATTTCATTACCTTGGCAGCCGTGTTTTTTACGGGGTTGGGCATCGTGCTAGGGTTTTGGCAGCTGGGTCGGGCAGCGCAAAAAGAGGCTCTGCAGGCGCAGATACAAACCCAGGGTGCTCAGGTGCCACTCACGGCCCTGGAGTTGCAGGCATTGGCACCCGGAGCAGTGCCCTTGTACCGCCCGGCGAGGCTTTCCGGCACCTGGGAGCAGGCCCACACGGTGTACCTGGACAACCGGCAAATGAATGACAAGGTGGGCTTCTTTGTACTGACGCCCTTGCGCTTGCAAGGTACGGGGCAGGTCGTCCTGGTGCAACGTGGCTGGGTGGGGCGCAACTTCGAGGTGCGCACCCAGATTCCGCAGGTGGAAACCCCACAAGGCCTGGTGTGGGTGGAGGGCTTGATTGCCCCAGCGCCGTCTAAGCTTTTCGAGCTCGGGGCAGCAGCAAGCGGGCCCCTGCGGCAAAATCTGGACCTGCGGCAATTCAGCCAAGAAACGGGCCTGATGCTGGCGGACTTTACGATTCGCCAAACGGGCGCGGCCAGCGACGGCTTGCTTCGTGATTGGCCCCCGGTGGCATTGGGTGTAGAAAAGCACTACGGTTATGCCTTTCAATGGTTTGCGCTGGCGGTGTTGATCATCGGCCTGTATTGTTGGTTTCAAATTATTCGCCGAGCACCGTCTCGGTTTCAGGAAAAGCCCCACGATGTCCCATCCCCCCGCCTTTGATGACCAGCCCTTGGGCTTGACGGTGCACTCCATGCCCACCGCCCAGGACATGGCCGCACCCGCACAAACGCGCATGGGTCGCTGGAAGATGCTGTTGGTCTTGTTGGTGTGCGCTGCCCCCGTAGTTGCCTCCTACCTTACCTATTACGTGGTGCGACCGGAAGGGCGGCGTAACTTCGGTGAGTTGATTGATCCCCAGCGTCCCATTCCCGAGCTGGTCGCCCAAGGGATGGACGGAGCACCCGTCAACTTGCGCGCGTTGAAAGACCAGTGGCTGCTCATCAGCGTAGCGGGTGGCCAATGCGATGCCACGTGTGCGCGCCATTTGTATTTAGAGCGTCAATTGCGCGAAGGCCTGGGCAAAGACAAAGACCGTCTGGACTGGGTCTGGTTGATTGACGATACCGCGCCCGTGCCGGCCGAAATTTTGCCAGCGCTCAAGACTGCCACCGTGCTGCGTGTGCCGGCCCAAGATTTGCAAACCTGGCTGACTGCGGCTCCAGGTGCGAAGCTCAGCGATCACTTGTATCTCGTTGATCCCTTGGGGAATTGGATGATGCGTTTTCCTGCCCAGTTGACTTCCGAGCAGGCGCCCAAGGTCAAGCGCGATCTGGAGCGTTTGATGCGCGCCTCCGAGTCTTGGGACAAGGCCGGACGCTGAGTCGCAACGCACGCTGATCTGACCATGCAAATCGCTTCTTTTGACTGGGTGGCCTTGCTGCGGCTCGCGGGCGCGGGCCTGGCCGTTGCAGCGGTGCCGCTGGCTTGGTGGCTCTGGCGCCAGCGCAATCCATTGCCGGTGGGGCGCATGCGGTCACTGACTTTGCTCACCTTGTTTTTGACCTTCGATTTGGTGTTGTTTGGCGCCTTCACCCGTTTGACGGACAGCGGCTTGGGTTGCCCCGATTGGCCCGGATGCTATGGCCATGCCTCTCCGGTGGGTGCACAACTGCCCATTGATTTGGCGCAGACCGCCATGCCAGACGGCCCGGTGACGCAAGGCAAAGCGTGGATCGAAATGGTGCACCGCTACCTCGCATCCAGCGTCGGTTTCTTGATACTGGTGCTAGCGCTGAGCGCATGGAACGTGGCGCGTCGTACGCGAGGGGTTGAACAGGCCGCGTCTATCAGCCCGTGGTGGTCGACCGTGACCTTGGCCTGGGTCTGCCTTCAGGGTGCGTTTGGTGCGCTGACGGTCACGATGAAATTGTTCCCTGCCATCGTGAGCTTGCATTTGCTGGGCGGTTACGTGCTCTTGGGCCTTCTCTCGGTGCAGGCGGTTTGCCAGTCGCAGCTGTTGGCTTCTCACCGGCCGTGGCAAATTTCCACAACTGCCCGTGCCTCTATGGTGGCGGTCGTGCTCATCTGGCTGGCGCAAACCACCCTAGGCGCTTGGGTCAGCACCAACTATGCGGTGCTGGCCTGCTCGGAGTTCCCCACCTGCCAAGGCAGCTGGTGGCCAGAGATGGACTTTGCGCAGGGCTTCTCGCTGTGGCGCCCCTTGGGCTTGGCGGCCGACGGGACACCCTTGAGCTTTCAGGCGCTGACGGCCATCCATGTGTCCCACCGTTGGTTTGCCGTGGTGGCAGTCCTGGCACTGGCATGGCAGGCCTGGCGCCTGCGCCACATTGCGGCCTTGGCGACACCGGTGCGTTGCCTTTTGGGCCTGGTGATATTGCAGGTCGCCACGGGACTGAGCAACGTGGTGCTCGGCTGGCCGCTGCTCGCGGCCGTGCTGCACACCGGCGGCGCAGGTGCTATGGGCGCCGTGTTGGTGTGGCTGTTGGCTGCAACCCGCGCGCAAGCGCGAACCCTCTCTGCGCATGAGCGCAACTAGAAAGTACTTTCGTGACTGCTTCCACTCCCGACCCCACACCCGCAGCACCGACCCTGTCGGTGCTGCGCCAGTTCAATGCGCTGACCAAGCCACGCGTCATTCAACTCATCGTTTTCTGCGCCCTGATCGGCATGGTCTTGGCAGTGCCTGGCGTGCCGTCCTGGGACCAAGTCGGTTTGGCGGCGCGTGCATGTCTGGGCATTTGGTTGGTTGCAGCGGCTGCAGCGGCTTTTAACTGCATCGTGGAGCAGGGCATTGATGCCAAGATGAAACGCACCGCGTGGCGTCCCACAGCGCGCGGGGAGCTGACCAACACACAAACATTGCTGTTTTCTGCGATTTTGGCAACGGCAGGCTCGGCCCTGCTGTACTGGTGGGTCAACCCGCTGACCATGTGGTTGACCTTTGCAACGTTTGTGGGCTATGCGGTGATTTACACCGTCATTCTCAAACCCCTGACCCCGCAAAACATTGTGATCGGTGGCGCGTCGGGCGCCATGCCGCCGGTGCTCGGCTGGGCGGCGATGACCGGTGATGTGGGGCCCGAGGCCTTGGTCTTGTTTCTCATCATCTTTTTATGGACGCCTCCGCACTTTTGGGCGCTGGCGCTGTACCGCGTCGAGGATTACCGCAAATCAGGCTTGCCCATGCTCCCCGTCACACATGGCAGCGAATTCACCCGGCTGCAGATAGTGCTCTACACCTGGGTCTTGTTTGCCGCCTGCCTCTTGCCTTTTATGCTGGGTATGAGCTCGTGGCTGTATTTGGCGTCTGCGGTGGTGTTGAGTCTGGGATTCTGCGGGTACGCATGGCAGTTGATGCGCGACTACTCCGATGCGCTGGCACGCAAGACCTTTCGTTTTTCTTTGATTCATTTAAGCGCCTTGTTTGCCGCGTTGCTGCTGGACCATTACCTGCTATGAACTCTATTCGCCGATTGCTCAACGCGCTGCTCGCACTCGCCGCGGCCTCTCTGATGCTGGGAAGCCTGGCGGCCTGCGGAGAGAAAAAAGCGGTGTTCAGCTCCATTGACATCACCGGCGCCGACTACGGCAAGACGGTGGCCCTGGCCGACCACAATGGACTGGTGCGGCATTTGTCGGACTTTGCGGGCAAGGTGGTGGTGGTATTTTTTGGTTACACCCAATGCCCGGACGTTTGCCCTACGACACTGGCCGAACTGGTCGAGGTGAAGCAGCTGCTGGGCAAGGACGGCGACCGCCTGCAAGCCTTGTTTGTCACCGTCGACCCGGAGCGCGATACACCTGAGTTGCTCAAAGCGTACATGGCGAATTTTGACGCCAGCTTTTTGGCCTTGCGCCCGACGCCCGGAGAACTGGAAGCCGTCGCCAAGGAGTTCAAGATCTATTACAAAAAGGTAGCGGGCGCCAGCGCCAGCAGCTACACCATGGACCATTCTGCGGGTAGCTATGTCTATGACACGCAGGGCCAACTGCGCTTGTTCACCCGCTACGGCAGTGGGGCGCAGGTGCTAGCCGCCGATATCGCGCAGCTGATGCTCAAGTAGGCGGGATCAGGCGTAGTCGACCAGCGCCGTTTTCATCTTCTTCATGGCCGCCACTTCGATCTGGCGGATGCGTTCGGCACTGACGCCGTATTCGGCGGCGAGGTCGTGCAGCGTCATGCCGCCTGAGTTGTCGTCGTTCACTTTGAGCCAGCGCTCTTCCACAATGCGGCGGCTGCGTGCGTCCAAGGTGTCCAGTGCACTGGCGATACCGTCCGATGCCAGCACATCGCGGCGGTGTGCCTCGATCATGGCCAACGGCTCATGGTTGCTGTCGGTGAGGTAGGCGATCGGGCCGAAGGCGTCTTCTCCGTCTTCAGAAGCCGTCGGGTCGAGCAACACGTCACCGCCCGAGAGCCGGGTTTCCATCTCCAGCACTTCTTCGGGTTTGACGTTGAGCTCACGCGCCATCGCGTCCACCTGTTCGGGGTTGAGCGTGTCGCGGTGCGTTCCCAAGTCGGCCGCAGCGTCGTCGGATTTGAAGCGCTGCTTCATGGAGCGCAGGTTGAAAAACAGCTTGCGCTGCGCCTTGGTGGTGGCCACCTTGACCATGCGCCAGTTTTTCAGGATGTATTCATGGATTTCGGCCTTGATCCAGTGCAGCGCGTAGCTCACCAAACGCACGCCCTGGTCGGGGTCAAAGCGCTTGACCGCCTTCATGAGGCCGACGTTGCCTTCTTGGATCAGGTCCCCGTGGGCCAGACCGTAGCCCAGGTACTGGCGCGCCACCGACACCACCAGGCGCAAGTGCGAGAGCACCAGCTTTCCGGCGGCTTCCAGGTCGTTGTTGTCCTTGAATTGGCGTGCGAAGCGCTGCTCTTCTTCGAGCGTCAGCATGGGCATGCGATTCGCCGCAGAAATATAAGCGTCCAAATTGCCCAGCGACGGCACCAATGACCAGGGATTGGCCGGGGCCAGCGCGGTAGTTGTTCCGATTGCATAAGACATTGCAGCACTCCTTGTGTCCATGGATTGAATATTAGCACTCAATGACCAAGAGTGCTAATCCCCTCCTGGTTAACCCTTGATTTAACGCATCTACACTGGGGACATGAACGACTTATCCAGCCTGTTGCAGCAAGGGGGCGCCAGCGCCTGGCTTTTTCTTCCCAGTGCCGTCGCCCTGGGCGCTTTGCATGGGCTGGAGCCCGGGCATTCCAAGACGGTGATGGCGGCCTTCATCATTGCCATCCGGGGCACTGTCGCCCAAGCGGTGCTGCTCGGGCTGGCAGCCACCCTGTCGCACACTGCAGTCGTCTGGGCAGTGGCCATGGGCGGGCTGTATTTCGGCCAGCACTGGAACGCCGCCACCAGCGAGCCCTATATGCAATTGGCCTCCAGCGTGCTGATTGCCGGCACCGCGCTGTGGATGGGGGTGCGCACCTGGCACGCAGTGCATGGCCACGACCACCATGACCACGACCACCACGATCACGGTCACGATCACGATCACGATCACGATCACGATCACGATCATGGCCACCACCATGTTCATCCGTCCCCTGCCTTGGACAGCCACGTGCAGGCGCATGCAGATGACATTGCGCGGCGCTTTGGCAAGGCGGGGCAAGAGGTCACCACCGGGCAAATTGTGGTGTTTGGTCTGACCGGGGGCTTGATTCCATGCCCTGCGTCGATCACCGTGCTCTTGTTGTGTCTTCAGCTCAAACAAGTCGCGCTGGGCGCCACCTTGGTACTTGGCTTTAGCCTGGGTCTTGCGCTCACCATGGTGGCCTCCGGGGCTTTGGCCGCGCTCAGTGTGCGCCACGCTGCGCGGCATTGGGGAGGTTTTGGCAAGTGGGCGGACAAGGCGCCCTATTTGTCGGTGGCCTTGATGCTGCTGGTGTCCGCCTGGATGGCCTGGGAAGGCTGGCACGGTCTGGCAACGCTGGCCTAAATAGCGACGCGCCGCGCGAAATTGTCGCGTCAGGCAAATGCGGCATGATGCAGATTCCCTATTTTTGCGAACCATCAAGCCGTGAAACTGGCGCTGCTCTCCGACATCCATAGCAACCTGCAAGCGCTGCAGGCCTGCTTGGCGCATGCGCGAGCCCACGGCGCCCAACAATTCGCAATGCTGGGCGATATGGTCGGCTACGGTGCACAGCCCTGCGAGGTGCTCGACAGCATCATGGCCCTGCAGGCCGAAGGTGCGTGGGTGCTGCGCGGCAACCATGATGCCTTGGCCGTGACCCCGCCAACAGACGTTCAGAAAATGAGTGACATGGGCGCCCAATGGACCCACGACCAGCTCAGTCCCGCGCAGCGGCTGTGGCTTGCCGAGTTACCGCTCACCCATGCTGCCGACACGGTGCTCCTCGTGCATGCCAGTGCCAATGATCCTGAGCGCTGGCGCTATGTGACCGACGCGGTTACGGCTACCGCCAGCCTGGACGCCGCACAGGCCTGGCCACAGGTGCGCTATGTGTTCGGTGGCCATGTGCATGCCCAAACGCTGTATTTCCGGGGAGCCGAGGGGCGGCTCATGCCCTTCCAACCGCAGGCCGGCATGGCAATTCCAGTGCCACGGCACCGGCATTGGCTGGCCACGGTCGGCTCGGTGGGGCAGCCGCGCGACGGCAATCCGCAGGCCATGTACGCCTTGCTGGACACCAGCGCGCAGGTGCTGGCATTCCATCGCGTGCACTACGACCATGGGGCCGCGGCAGACGCGATCCGGCGCGCAGGTCTGCCCGAGATGTTCGCCTCCCGCTTGGAGATGGGTCGATGAAACTGCTGACGCCAGGCACTGAGCTCAATGGCTTCACCATTGGGGAGTGCATTCACAGCGGCGGCATGGCCCACATCTACCATGTGGTGTATGCCCAGGGCAGCCATGATCCCGGCTTTCCCATGGCCATGAAAGTGCCGCGCATGGCCACCGGCGACGGCGCCGAAAACATTGTGAGTTTTGAAGTGGAGTGCCAGATCCAGCAGGTGCTGAGCGGCACCCATGTGCCACGCTTTGTGGCAGCGGGCGACTTGGAGCGCATGCCGTATTTGGTCATGGAGTACATCCAAGGCCGCACGCTGCAGCATTGGCTGGACGCCCCCCAGCCTTTGGATGTCGAGGTCATCTGCCGCCTGGGCGTGGCCATGGCACGCGCGGCCCATGCCTTGCATCTGCAAAACACCGTGCATCTGGATCTCAAGCCGCAAAACGTGTTGTTTCGGCCTGCGCCCGGGGCCTCGGAAGAAGATCCGGCGAACCAGCCGCTGAACGCCTTTGGCGCCGCTGTGCTGCTGGATTTTGGGTTGTCGCACCACGCGCATTACCCGGATTTGCTGGCCGAGCAGCTGCGCAAGGCCGTGGGATCGCCCGCCTGGATAGCGCCTGAGCAAGTGGTCGGGGTGCGGGCTGACCCGCGCAGCGATGTGTTTGCCATTGGCGTCATGCTGTACCAGCTGTGCACTGGTGAGCTGCCCTTTGGCGAGCCGCAAACGGCCGCGGGTATGCGCCAGCGCCTGTGGGTGGACCCGGTGCCGCCCCGCAAGCGCCGCAGCGATTTGCCGGCCTGGTTGCAAGAGGTGGTGCTGCGCTGCCTGGAGCCGGAGGCGGCCAAGCGCTATGCATCTGCAGCCTTGCTGGCCTTTGACCTGTCGCACCCCACGCAAGTGCACGTCACCGCACGGGGCACCAACACCGAGCCCACACCGTTTCGCACCCATTTCAAGCGCTGGATCAGGGCTGCGGGCATGCATTACCAGCCCAGTCCCTTGCCCGCCCAACAAATTGAGGAAGTGCCCATCGTGATGGTGGCCGTGCCTTACCGCGACGCCACCGATGCGACCTTGTATTCGCTGCGCCAAGCGGTGGCACGGTCTTTGGGCACCCGTCCGGGCGCCCGCCTGGCCTGCGTGACGGTGATCCCCAGCAGCTTGAGCAGCAGCACCCATGAGGAGCGCAGCGAAACCCAGTTGCACCGCCGCTACCTCACACAGTTGCACCAATGGGCCCAGCCGCTGGACCATCCGGGGCACCAAACTTCTTGCCATGTGCTGGAGTCTGGTGATGTGGCCAAGGCTTTGCTCGACTATGCCCACGGCAACCAGGTCAGCGTGATTGTGATGGGGGCGGCCACGCACGGTCTGAAGACCCAGCGCTTTGTAGCGACTGTCCCCATCAAAGTAGCAATGGATGCGCCCTGCACCGTGATCCTGGTCAAGCAGGCGCTGCCGTTTGAACAGCTCGCTGAACTCAAACCAGCGGGCGAGCTGGACGAGGAGGCTCGCCACGAAGCGCGGGGCCCTGGCTCCAGTCTGTACGGCGACGATCTGGGGCCGTTGGGATAGTAGGGGATACTCGTGGGCTTCCATGCCCGATTCATTGTCTGTCTCCCCTTCTGTTAGCGCGCGCGACTTCGGCCTCTTGATGCTGGTGGTGCTGGTGTGGGGCATGAACTTCGCGGCCATCAAGATTGGCGTGGCGGGTGTGCCGCCGCTGCTGTTGGGCGCTTTGCGCTTCATGTTGGCGGCATTTCCCGCGCTGCTTTTTTTCAAGGCGCCCAAAGTCCCGCTGCGCTGGTACCTCGCCTACGGCCTCACTATCTCGGTCGGGCAATTTGCATTTTTGTTTTCTGCCATCCACGTGGGTATGCCTTCGGGTCTGGCGTCTTTGGTCTTGCAGTCACAGGCCTTCTTCACCCTGGTGTTTGCGGCACTCTGGCTGCAGGAGCGGTGGCAGCTCAACCAGCTCGCGGGCTTGGTGTTGGCCGGTGCAGGCTTGGTGCTGATTGGCAGCGCACATGGGCTCAGCATGCCGCTGCTTGGATTTGCATTGACCGTGGCCGCTGCGCTGATGTGGGCGGCAGGCAACATCGTGACACGCAAGTTGGCGCGCTTTGCGCCATTCAACCAGCAGGCCTTTGTGGTCTGGGCCAGTCTGGTACCACCCGTGCCATTTTTGATGCTCTCTCTTTGGCTTGAAGGCCCGCAAGCCATCCAGGAGGCGTTGCTGAATTTCCAGCTGTCCTCGGTGCTGGCGCTGGCCTACCTGTCGTGGGGCGCGACCTTGTTTGGCTATGGCGTGTGGACGCGCATGTTGCAGCGTTACCCCGCCAACCGCGTGGCGCCTTTCAGCCTGCTGGTGCCCCTGGTCGGTCTGAGCAGTGGTTGGGTCATTTTTGGGGAAGCGCTGCAGGCTGTGCATTTGGCCGGCGGCGCATTGCTGATGGCTGGCTTGCTATTGAACGTATTTGGTGGACGGTGGTTGCCAGCCCGCTCTGTTGCGCTTCTCCCCTGACTGCCTATTGGAGTTCCATGCA
>CANBQX010000043.1 GCA_947371775.1 Comamonadaceae bacterium | reverse complement strand
CCATTCAACAAACCGCTATCCATCCATTTGCGTGGCGCACCATCCGGCTTGCTGGTGTCGTAGTGAATCGTTCCGGCAAAGCCCACCGCAGTGGCCACTGCCTGCGCCAGCTCAGCAATGGTCACATCACTACCCGATCCCACGTTGATGTGGCTTTGCATTGGCGAGGTATGGGCCTGGTACACCTCTGCGGGCAGCTGCATCACAAAAACGCTGGCCGCAGCCATATCGTCAACAAACAAAAACTCACGGCGCGGGGTTCCGGTTCCCCAAATCACCACTTCTGATGCGCCTTGCACCTTGGCCTCGTGAAACCGCCGGATCAATGCTGGAATGACGTGGCTGTTTTCCGGGTGGTAGTTGTCGCCTGGGCCATACAGGTTGGTGGGCATCACGCTGCGGTAGTCGCGGCCGTATTGGCGGTTGTAGCTTTCGCACAGCTTGATGCCTGCAATTTTGGCGACGGCATACGGTTCGTTTGTCGGCTCCAAGGGCCCGGTCAAAAGGGCAGACTCCGCCATAGGTTGCGGCGCCTGGCGGGGGTAAATGCAACTGCTGCCTAAAAAGAGCAACTTTTGCACCCCGTGGGTGTGCGCGGCATGAATCACATTCGCCTGCAACATCAGGTTGTCGTAAATAAATTCTGCGGGGTACGTGTTGTTGGCATGGATGCCCCCTACCTTGGCAGCCGCAAGATAGACCTGGTCAGGACGCTCTTGGTCAAAAAACGCGCTCACCGCCGCCTGGTTTCGCAAATCCAACTCTGCGCTGGTGCGGGTAATGATTTGCGCACTGTTCACACCCTGCGCCAGCAATGCCCGCACAATGGCACTGCCCACCATACCCCGGTGCCCGGCGACGTAGATCTTGGGTTTCACTGTCACGGTATTCGCACTATTCCAGGCTGACGTTGACGCTAAAGCCATGTTTTTTGAGCAATGCGTGCTGCTTGGCCTGGGCCAAGTCACTCTCCACCATCTCAGCCACCATAGCGTCCAAGCTAATTTCAGGGACCCAACCCAGCTGGGTCTTGGCCTTAGACGGATCGCCCAACAGCGTCTCCACTTCAGTGGGACGGAAATACCTCGGGTCAATGCGAACCACCGCCCTTCCATTGCCCACGCCATCCCCTGCGGTGCCCCAATAGGCAACTTCGTCGATCCCGTTTCCCTGCCAGGTCAGTGCCATCCCTAAGGCCGTGGCTGCTTTGTCAATGAACTGGCGCACGGTGTACTGCACGCCGGTGGCAATCACAAAATCCTCGGCGTGGTCTTGTTGCAGCATCATCCATTGCATGCGCACATAGTCTTTGGCATGGCCCCAATCGCGCAGCGCATCGATATTGCCCATGTACAGGCAATCGTCCAAACCCTGGCTGATATTGGCCAACCCTCGGGTGATTTTGCGGGTCACAAACGTTTCGCCTCGGCGTGGACTTTCGTGATTGAACAAAATTCCGTTGCAGGCATAAATGCCGTAGGCCTCACGGTAATTCACCGTGATCCAGTAGGCATACATTTTTGCCACGGCATACGGACTGCGCGGGTAAAAGGGCGTGGTTTCCTTTTGCGGCGTTTCTTGCACCAGCCCATACAGCTCGCTCGTCGACGCCTGGTAAAAGCGCGTTTTCTTCTCGAGGCCCAGGATGCGTATGGCTTCCAGCAAGCGCAGGGTGCCCATGCCATCCACATCGGCTGTGTACTCGGGGCTTTCAAAGCTCACGGCCACATGGCTTTGCGCACCCAGGTTGTAAACCTCGTCAGGCTGGGTTTCTTGCAGGATGCGCACCAGATTGCTGGTGTCGGTCAAATCCCCATAGTGCAGCTTGAAGCGCGCATTTTCAATGTGGGGGTCCTGGTAGATGTGGTCTACCCTTTGGGTGTTAAACGAGCTGGCGCGGCGTTTGATGCCGTGGACGATATAGCCTTTTTCCAACAGAAATTCAGCCAGATACGACCCATCCTGTCCGGTAATGCCAGTGATCAGTGCGACTTTGGGATTCATAAGTAAAGGTTCAGTGCCGGCCATAGTTGTCCTCAAAACGCACGATGTCGTCCTCCCCCAGGTAAGAGCCACTCTGCACTTCAATAATTTCCAACGGAACTTTGCCGGGATTTGCCAGGCGGTGGGTTTGGCCCAAGGGGATAAACGTACTTTGATTTTCGGTCAGGATCAACACGGTCTCCCCGTTGGTGACCTCGGCGGTGCCGCTGACCACAATCCAGTGCTCGGCGCGGTGGTGGTGCATTTGCAGCGACAAGCTGGCTCCGGGATTGACCCCGATGCGCTTGACCTGGTGGCGCGGGCCCACGTCCACACTGTCGTACCAGCCCCAGGGCCTGGCCACTCGCCGGTGCTGCAAAGCCTCAGAGGCGTCCAGTGCTTCCAGCTTGGCAACCACCTCTTTGACCGCCTCGGCGTGGCTGACGTTTGCCACCAGCAGCGCATCGGGCGTGTCAATGATCAACAAGTCGTGCGTGCCCAAGGCCACCACAGGTCGCTTGCCAGCAGCATGGATGTAGGTGTTTTGCGTTTTCAAATGGTGGGCGTTGGCCAGGTCGCCCGCGGACCGGTTGCCAAAGGCGTCGGCCACGGCCAGCTCGGCGACCGCGTTCCAGCTGCCCACGTCGCTCCAAGCACCATGAAAAGGCACCACGGCCACATCGGCGTAGTGCTCCATGACCGCGAAGTCAATGCTTTGCGAACGGCAGGCATTGAACTCCTTGGCGTCAGGGCGGTAAAACACCTGCCCGCCCACTTGATCGGCCTCCACCCCGGCCCAGGCAGCCTTGCAGCTTGCGTCAATGTCAGGGGCATGTCGCTCTAAGGCCTGCAACAAAACCTGCGCCTGGCATAAAAAGATGCCTGCGTTCCACAGGACATTGCCCGCCAGCAACAGTTGCTGGGCATGTTCCGCCTGCGGTTTTTCAATAAAGCGTTGTACTTCGCGCGCGCCGTCAGCGCGTACCGCCCCCTGCTCGATGTAGCCATAGGCCGTACTGGGGAAGCTGGGCGTCACGCCAAACGTGACGATCGCGCCCGCTTGCGCAGCAGCGCGACCCTGCTCGACCATGGTGGCAAACGCATCCGCGTCGGGAATATGGTGATCGGCCGGGCAAAACAGCAGCAAGTCGGTGGGCTGCGCCGCCAAAGCCGCCAGCGCCATGGCAGCCGCGGTGTTGCGCGCTGCGGGCTCCAAGATCACGGTTCCATTCAGCCCCGCCTCATGCAATGTTTGCGCCACCAAAAACCGGTGCTCCTCAGCCGCCACACACACCATGGCCGGATGGATGGTGGCCAGCCGCTCTACGGTGAGGCGTAACAGGCTTTTGTCACCAATGAGGGGCACAAACTGTTTGGGCAGGCTTTTGCGGCTGAGCGGCCACAAGCGCGTGCCTGAGCCGCCACAAAGAATCACCGGGGTTATACGGGGCTGCGTCATAAACAAGGGGAGTTGTGTGGGAATCGAGTGTGAGCCTCAATTATCGGCTAGGGCGCCGACGCGTCGCGCAGGTTCTGCCGCAGTTGGGCCTCGATCCGGTCTTTGAAGGTGCCTAGCAAAAACCCAAGTTGCAGATCCATCACAAACCGGTCGGGCGTGACCCGCAAGCTGCCATCCGCACCGCTGCGGCGGAATTGCCAAACCATTGCGCCGTCCGTGCTCTGTGGGTCGGGTGCGGATTGAACCGCCATGGCCCAGTCGCGTTGCGCCGCTTGCGCCCAGTCTTGTGCCAGCGCAAGCGCCTCGGATAAGACAAGGCCATGAGGATGATCTATGTGAATGAGCGGCATGAGGACACTTCAAAAGCGCTACGAAGGCGCGTATGCTGGCAGCACCATGATTTACAAATTCAAATCCAAGGCCACCGGCGACCTCATTATGTTGCAGCCCAACGGTGAGGCCATTCTGAAAATCATCGGCAAAGCAGATGCTGAGCAACTTCGCCGGGGCATTGTGCTACCCGAGGAGTTAGAGGGCGCCATTAGGGCCTTGCAAGCGGCGGTTGCCGATGAGGAGCAAGCCCGGGCCATGCTGGTGCAGCAAGCGCTTGCTGACGGACAGACGCCGCCGCCAGCCCCCACGCTAGGCCTGCGCCAGCGCAGCCTGCCCTTTATCCAAATGGCCCAACGTTGCCTGGCCGAAAAAAAAGAGATCGTCTGGGGCGTGTAGCCCGAAACGATCTCTCGCAGGTCGCAACACCGCAGCAGCGCTGCGGCGATCAAGACCTGTGGTTTAGTCGATGTATTCCTTGGCGGCTGCAATCACTGGGCCCCACTTGGCAATTTCAGCGACTACAAATTTCTTGTGCTCGGCAGATTCCACCCGCTTGTCGGTAATGATGACTGCGCCCAAAGCCTCTTGCTTCTTGATGAAGTCCGGATCCTTCAAGGCGACCTTCAGCGCGCTGTTGATCTTGGCCACCACATCGGCGGGCGTGCCTTTGGGCGCATACAGTCCATGCCAAATGCTGACGTCAAAGCCTTTGAGTCCGTCTTCTTGCAGCGTGGGCAAGTCTTTGAGTGCAGGCACGGTCAGGCGCTTGGCTGTGGTTACGCCGTAGGCGATCACTTTTTTGGCTTCAATTTGCGCCGTGGTGTTGGTGGTTTGATCGCACATCAAGTCAATCTGGCCGGCCATCAAATCGACCATGGCCGGTGCCGTGCCTTTGTAGGGAATGGCGGTCATGTCAATTTGCACGGCGTTTTGGAACATCAGTCCGCACAGGTGCGATGCAGAACCAATGCCGGCATTGCCCAAATTGATCTTTCCTTTGTTGGCGTTGAGCCAAGCGTGGAATTCCTTGAAGTTTTTGGCAGGCATGTTGGGGCGGGCAATCAAGGTCATGGGGACCTCATTGATCATGCCCAGGTACTCAAAATCAGACTCGACCTTGAACGGCATGCTGCGCAACAAATTGGGCATGGTGGCCATGGCAATGTGGTTGAGCAGCAGGGTGTAGCCGTCTGGAGCCGCTTTAGCAACGCGGCTGGCGCCGATGGAGCTGCCAGCGCCCACGATGTTGTCGACCACGATGGTGGCGCCACCCAGGGGCTTGCGCAGTGCTTCGGCCAAATCACGCGCCACACGGTCGGTCGGACCGCCCGCAGCAAAGGGCACGATCAGCGAAATTGTTTTGGACGGATAGGTGTCGGCAAACGCCATCACGGTGGACAACGCAGCCACCAATGCCACTAGTTTTTTCATCAGGGTCTCCTCTTGGGTAAAACCGCAGTCTATCGCGGTTGGCGTCTGGGCCCGCGCGGCGGGTTTATTGGTAGCTGCGGGCGTCCTCAATGACCTTGCCGTCGTTCGGCAGGCTGCCGGGCGCACCCAGCTCGACTGCCGCGCGCAATTTGGTCACTTCCCGCACCGCATCGGCCAGGCGCTCGGCCAATCCGTCGGGGCTAGAGCCGCTTTCCACCTTGAGCGTCATCACGTCCTGGGCCATCGCGCCGCTCACCACGAGGCGCGCGCGCAACACTTCCGGAAAGCGCTTGGCGATCTGGTCCACCTGCTCCGGGTGAACAAACATGCCCCGAATTTTGGTGGTCTGGTCGGCGCGCCCCATCCAGCCTTTGATACGCAGATTGCTGCGCCCGGTTGGGCAGGTACCCGGCAGCACGGCCGACAGGTCGCCCGTGCCAAAGCGGATCAGCGGATAGGCGGCGTTCAAAGTCGTCACCACCACCTCGCCGACCTCGCCTTCAGCCACCGGGTCGCCGGTACCGGGGCGGACGATTTCCAAAATCACACCCTCATCGACCACCAGCCCTTGGCGGGCAGACGTCTCGTAGGCAATCAGCCCCACATCCGCCGTCGCATAGCACTGGTAGGCGTCGATGCCGCGGGCGCTCATCCAATCGCGCAAGCTGGGGGGAAACGCTTCGCCGGACACCAGCGCCTTGCGCAGACTGGGCAGGGACACCCCCAGCTCCTGGGCTTTTTCCAAAATGATTTTGAGAAAACTCGGCGTGCCGATATAGCCCGCCGGTGCCAGTTCTGCCATGGCGCTGACCTGCTGCTCGGTTTGGCCTGTGCCACCGGCAAACACCGTGCAGCCCAGGGCGTGCGCGCCGGTCTCCATCATGGAGCCCGCCGGGGTGAAGTGGTAGCTAAAGCAGTTGTGAATCAACTCCCCACTGCGAAAACCGGCAGCAAACATCGCACGTGCCATGCGCCAGTAGTCGGCTTCGCGGCCTTCGGGCTCGTAAATCGTGCCTGGGCTGGCAAACACGCGGGGCATGGACGCGCCAAAGCCCAAGGCGCTGAAGCCGCCAAAGACATTGCCGCCGGCGGCACGCGCCGCTTTTTGTTGTTCCAGCAAAGCATGTTTGCGAATGACGGGCAGTTGTGCCAGCGCCTGGCGTGTGCTCACTGCCGCCGCGTCCACATGGGCCAGTGATGTGGCAAATGCGCTCGCATGGGCTTTGGCGTGGGCGATGTGGGCGGGCAAGGCGGCCAGCAGCGCTGCCTCGCGCGCCTCGGGCTTGCGCATTTCCAAAACGTCGTAATGGTCTGACATAGAGTTCTTTCGAAAGGTTTATGCCAGCCAGCGCTTGCGCCGCTTGTAGCTCTTGACGTCTTTGAAACTCTTGCGTTCACCACCGCCCACGCCCAGGTAGAACTCCTTGACGTCTTCGTTGGATCGCAGGTCTGCTGCAGCGCCGTCCATCACCACGCGGCCCGACTCCATGATGTAGCCATAGTCGGCGTACTGCAATGCCATATTGGTGTTTTGCTCGGCCAGCAAAAAAGTGACTTTTTCTTTGGCATTGAGGTCTTTCACGATCTCAAACACCTCTTCCACAATCTGCGGTGCCAGACCCATGGACGGTTCGTCCAGCAGCACCATGCTGGGGTTGGCCATCAGGGCACGGCCAATGGCGCACATCTGCTGCTCACCACCCGAGGTGTAGGCCGCCTGGCTGGTGCGCCGGGTTTTGAGGCGGGGGAAATAGGTGTAGACCTTTTCCAGGTTGGCGGCCACTTCGGCTTTGTCTTTGCGGGTGTAGCCCCCGGTCAAGAGGTTTTCTTCGATGGTCAGGTGGGCAAAGCAATGCCGCCCTTCCATCACCTGCACCACGCCGCGCTCCACCAGGTCGGCGGGCGAGAGGTTTTCAATGCGTTCGCCCCGCAGCTCAATGCTGCCCTTGGTCACCGCGCCGCGTTCGCCTGCCAGCAAATTGCTGATAGCCCGCAGCGTCGTGGTCTTGCCCGCACCGTTGCCGCCCAGCAGCGCGACGATGCCGCCCTCAGGGACTTGCAGCGAGACGCCCTTGAGCACCAGGATGACGTGGTTGTAAATGACCTCAATGCCATTGACATTCAGTACGATTTTTTTCGTGTCCATGTGTTAATACCTTCACCAATCCTCAGCACGCGCCACTTGCCTGCGCTGAGGATTGGTGGCTCCGCAGAGCCACCCATCACGTCACATCAAGACTGGCAATCCGCAGGGGTGCGGGGTGTCAGCTTTTTCTCTGCAGCGTATTTGGCCGCTTGGGCCTTGACCATGGGTTTGATGATTTGCTCATCGCCCTGGAACCAGTCAGAGCTGATATTCCATGCTTTGCCGTCCCAGGTGTGGATACGTGCCCAGGACGCGCCCATGTGGTCCGCACACGAGGTGCTGATGGGGCGCAACACGCCGCCAAAGCCCAGTGCGTCCAATTTGGGTTGGGTCAGGTTCAGGTTTTCCAGGCCCCAGCGCACTTGCTCGCCGGTCATGATCTTGCCTTTGCCAAAGCGCTCTTGCGCCGCGCGAATGCCTTCTACCGTCAGCATGGCGCTCATGGCTCCACGCAGGTAGAGCACCTGGCCGACTTCTTCTTTGGGGCCGGTTCCCTGGCCTTTGGCGTGCAGGGTGGCCAAGGCTTCCTTGGTCAACTTGGCATTGAAGTCGGCACCGCTTTGCAGCACCACAGAGTTGTAGCCCTTGGCGCCGTCGCCCACGTCTTGCACATCAGGCTCAGCACCCGACCACCACACGCCGTACATCTTGTCACGGGGATAACCGGTGGCTTGCGCCTCTTTCAGGGCGGTGGAGTTCATCACGCCGAAGCCCCACAGAATCGTGTAGTCGGGGCGCGATTGGCGCACTTGCAGCCAGGTGGCTTTTTGCTCCACGCCAGGGGCAGTCACCGGCAGGAGTTGCAGTTCAAAGCCGTGGGTGCGTGCACGCTCTTGCAGAATAGGCAGCGACTCTTTGCCAAACGGGCTGTCGTGATAGACCAAGGCAATCTTCTTGCCCTTGAGTTTGTCCAGGCCGCCTTCGCGTTTGCCGATGGCTTGGATGATCACGTCACCGGCCACCCAGTAGTTGCCTGCCAAGGGGAAGTTCCATTTGAAAACCGTGCCGTCTGCGCTCTCGCTGCGGCCATAGCCCAGGGTGACCAAGGGAATTTTGTCCGCAGGGGCTTTTTCGGTGATCGCAAAGGTCGCGCCGGTCGACCAGGGTTGAATGACGGATGCGCCGCCGTTTTTGCCTTTCAGGCGTTCGTAGCACTCCACGCTGCGCGCAGTGTCGTAGCCGGTTTCGCATTCTTCAAATGCGATCTTGACGCCATTGACACCACCACGGGCATTGACCAACTTGTAGTAGTCAATGGTGCCGTTGGCGATTGGAATACCGTTGGGCGCATACGGCCCTGTGCGGTAGGACAGCACGGGGATGTACTGTTCTTTGGTGTCTGCCAAAGCGCTCCCCGCCATCAAGGCGGAGGCACTGACAGCGGCCACGATGCTGGCCAGTGTGAGCTTACGAAGTTTCATTTGTCTCTCCTGTGAATGAATATGAAAGCGCGGGGAAAAAATCGATATCAGTGCGGGAAAGGCCACAGCCGCAGTTTTTGCTTGGCCACCGACCAGAGCTTGGCCAGACCGTGCGGCTCCACGATCAGGAACCAGACAATCAGCCCGCCAAACACCATCAGCTCAGCGTGCGACATGCCAGCGGTGGAGACTTCCACGCCGAACAAGCCCGCCGCCACCGGCAGGAACTGGCTCAAAAAGATGGGCATCAGCACAATAAAGGCTGCGCCAAAAAAGCTGCCCATGATGGAGCCCATGCCGCCGATGATGACCATGAACAGCAACTTGAACGACTGGTCTACCGAGAACGCAGCAGGCTCCCAAGCGCCCAGGTACATAAAGGCCCACAAAGCGCCAGCCACACCGACGATGAACGAGCTCACTGCAAAGGCGCTGAGCTTGGCAAACATGGGGCGGATGCCAATCACCGCGGCCGCCACGTCCATGTCGCGAATGGCCATCCATTCGCGCCCTACCGCACCACGCACCAGGTTCTTTGCCGCCAAGGCAATCAGCGCCAGCAGCACCAGGCAAAACATGTACTTGGACAGCGGCGAATCGATGGGCAGCCCAAACACCTGCATGTTCGAGACCGAGACCGAACCCGATGTGGAGTAATTGGTAAACCACTGAATCCGCAAAAACATCCAGTCGGCAAAAAACTGCGCGGCCAAAGTGGCCACCGCCAGATACAGCCCTTTGACCCGCAAGCTCGGCAGGCCAAACAAAATGCCGAACAGCATGGCGCAAACGCCGCCCAAGATCAGCGACACCACCAGCGGCATACCATCAATGCGAACAAAGAAGTTGTAGGCACTGTAGGCACCCACCGCCATGAAGGCGCCGGAGCCCAGCGAAATCTGGCCGCAGTAGCCCACCAGAATGTTCACGCCAATGGCCGCCAATGAAAAAATCAAAAACGGAATCAGGATGTTGGTGAGCCAGTATTCGCTGGCCACCGCGGGCACGATGGCAAAGCCAAGCAGCAGCACCGCTGCCATGGCCAGGCGGTCCTGCGCGATCGGCAGAATTTGCTGGTCCGCGCGGTAGCTGGTTTTAAATTGACCGTTTTCTCTGTAAAACATTTTTGATCCTCAAACGCGGTCAATGATTTTTTCGCCGAACAAGCCTTGGGGCCGGATCAGCAAAAAGCCCAGCGCCAGCACATAGGCAAACCAGATTTCGATGCCACCGCCGACCATCGGTCCGATGTAGACCTCGGACAGCTTCTCGCCCACACCGATGATCAAGCCGCCCACAATCGCGCCGGGCACCGAGGTCAAGCCGCCCAGAATCACCACGGGCAGCGCACGCAGCGCCACGGTGGTGAGCGAGAACTGCACACCCAACTTGCTGCCCCAAATCATGCCGGCCACCAGCGCCACCACGCCCGCCACGCACCACACAATTACCCAAATGCGGTTGAGCGGAATGCCAATGCTTTGCGCCGCCTGGTGGTCATCGGCCACCGCGCGCAGGGCGCGGCCCGTGGCGGTTTTTTGGAAAAACAAGCTGAGCAATGCCACCAGCGCCGCCGCAATCAAGGCGGCGTACAGGTCTTCTTTGTTGATCAAAATGCCGCCGTCAAAGGTGGATTCCAAAATCATCATCGGGTCTTTGGGCATGCCGATATCGATCTTGTAAATATTGCTGCCAAACAGCGACTGGCCCAGGCCTTCCAGAAAATACGCAATGCCCAGCGTGGCCATGAGCAGCGTGGTGCCCTCCTGGTTGACCAGATGGCGCAGCACCAGGCGCTCAATCACCCAGGCCACCACAAACATCACCACGCCCGCGCCCACAAAAGCCAGCAGGTTGGCGGCGACCGGGTTGGTGATGCCCGTGAACTCGGGCACCCACTCCGCCAAGCGGGCCATGGCCAATGCGGCAAACAGCACCATCGCGCCTTGCGCAAAATTGAAGACGCCCGAGGCCTTGTAAATCAGCACAAAGCCCAGTGCCACCAGCGAATACAGCATGCCCGCCATCAGGCCGCCAAGCAGGGTTTCAAAGAAAAATGCCATGTCTAACTCTCAGTGGGAGGTGCCAAGGTAGGCACTGATAACGTCCGGGTTGTTGCGCACTTCGTCAGGCGTGCCGTCCCCGATTTTTTTACCGTAGTCCAGCACCACGACGCGGTCGGAGATGTCCATCACCACGCCCATGTCGTGCTCGATCAAAACCACGGTGGTGCCGAATTCGTCGTTCACGTCGAGCACAAAGCGGCACATGTCCTGCTTTTCTTCGACGTTCATGCCGGCCATGGGCTCGTCCAGCAGCAGCACCTGCGGCTCCATGGCCAGTGCACGGCCCAAGTCCACCCGCTTTTGCAAGCCGTAGGGCAACTGCCCCACCGGCGTCTTGCGGTAGGCCTGAATTTCCAGAAAGTCGATGATGCGCTCCACCGCTTCGCGGTGCATGATCTCTTCGCGCTCAGCGGGGCCAATGCGAAGCGCCTGCATCAAGATATTGCTTTTGATCTTCAGGTTGCGGCCGGACATGATGTTGTCCAGCACGCTCATGCCTTTGAACAAGGCCAGGTTTTGGAATGTGCGCCCCAAGCCCAAGGTCGCCACCTGGTGGCTGTCCATGTGGCTGAAGGTTTGCCCCCGAAAGGTGATGGAGCCCTGCTGCGGCGTGTACACGCCGTTGATGCAATTGAGCATGGAGCTCTTGCCTGCGCCGTTGGGGCCGATGATGGCCCGAATCTCGTGCTCGCGCACATTGAACGAAATGTCGGTCAGCGCTTTCACACCGCCAAACGACAGCGAAATGTTTTTGACGTCGAGAATGACGTCCCCAATTTTCTTGGTGCCGGGAATGTGCACTTCAGGTGGGGTGGTGGCGGTCATGCTGCGGCTTTCACGGGGGCGAAGGTTGTGGCGTCTTCAATGCGCAGGGTGGCGCTGACGCTGCCGGTGCGGCCATCTTCAAACTTCACCTGGGTTTCTATGTACTGCTGGTGTTTGCCCTCGTACAGCGCGTCCACCAGCGGTTGGTATTTCTCGGCAATAAAGCCGCGGCGCACTTTGTTGGTACGCGTGAGTTCGCCGTCGTCGGCGTCGAGCTCTTTGTGCAACACCAGGAAGCGGCTCACCTGGCTACCTGCCAAAAGTGTGTCGGCGCTCAGGTCGGCATTGACCTGTTCCACGCACTCTTTGATGAGTTGGTAGACCTCGGCCTTTTGTGCCAGATCGGTGTATCCGGCGTAAGGCAGGTTGCGGCGTTCGGCCCAGTTGCCCACGGCGTCGAAGTCGATGTTGATCAGCACACACACTTGCGCGCGCCCGTCGCCATAGGCCACGACCTCTTTGATCTGCGGGAAAAACTTGAGCTTGTTTTCCACGTACTTGGGCGCGAACAAAGCGCCGTCAAACGCGCCGCCTTGGACACGGCCCACGTCTTTGACGCGGTCAATGATCTTGAGGTGGCCATGGGCGTCAATAAAGCCTGCGTCACTGGTGTGGTACCAGCCGTCAGCCGTCAGCACCTCGGCCGTGGCCTCAGGGTTTTTGTAGTACTCGCGCAGCAAGCCGGGCGACTTGACCAAAATCTCGCCGTTGTCGGCCACCTTGATTTCCACACCTTCGCAAGGCACGCCCACGGTGTCGGCACGCGCTTCGTGGTCGGGCTGCAGGCAGACAAACACCGCGGTCTCGGTGGAGCCGTAGAGCTGTTTGAGGTTGATGCCAATAGAGCGGTAAAAGCTGAACAAATCGGGGCCAATGGCCTCACCCGCTGTGTACGCCACCCGCACCCGGCTAAAGCCCAGGTTGTTGCGCAAGGGGCCGTAGACCAGCACATTGCCCAGGGCATAGAGGGCGCGGTCCAGCAAGCCCACCGGTTTGCCGTCCATCAGGTTCGGGCCCACGCGCTTGGCCAGCGCCATGCAGGCAGAAAACATCTTGCGTTTGATGGCAGACGCGTCTTCCATGCGAATCATCACGCTGGTCAGCAGGCCTTCGAATACACGGGGCGGCGCGAAGTAGTAGGTCGGCCCGATTTCTTTCAAATCGATGGTGGCCGTGGCTGCCGACTCGGGGCAATTGACCACATAGCCGCAGCTCAGCCACTGCGAATAGCTAAAAATGTTTTGCCCGATCCAGGCCACCGGCATGTA